>JAEUQS010000456.1 GCA_016789625.1 Acidobacteriota bacterium
AGCGACTCGAGGCCCTGCTCGCCCTCCTCGCTCGTCGCGACGAGGAGGAGCGTCCGCTCCATCTCGTCGAGGAGCTGGGCGGTCGCGGCGTCACCCGCGCGCTCGGCGGCCAGCCGGTAGAGGCGGTTCGCGGGCAGCAGCGTCTCGGCGCGGGCCCGCTCGCGGGCGAGCGAGGCGCCGTCCTCGGCGTGCGCGACCTCGACGAGCATCGCGGTGCTCTTCTCGAGGTGCCCGGCCACCGCCACGAGCAGCATCCGCTCGCGGGCGGCTTCCGAGAGCGCCTGCGGCGGGGCGTCGGGCCTCGAGATCCGTCCGGCCAGGAAGGCGACGGCGAGAGCGGCCGCGAGGCTCGCCGCCAGCGCGAGCTGCTGAATCACGGGACCGAACCTTCGCCGGTACGGAAGGACTTTGGCCTCGCCGATCGAGGCCAGCACGCGCTCGGCGGCCTCCGCTCCGTAGGTCGTTCCGCGCTCCGGAACCGGCAGAGCGTCGAGGTGCCCGAACAGGCGGCGAAGGACCGCGACCTCTTCGGCGCAGGCCGCGCACGACTCGAGGTGCGTCCGCACGGACGGGTCGTCCTCGTGGACGAAGAGCACGAGATCCTCTGGAGACGGGTGGACCGCGCTCACAGGAGATCTCCCAGCGCGCGGCGCAGCTTGTCGGTCGCGCGGAACACGCAGGACTTCGCCGCGAGGGGTGAGACGCCGAGCGCGAGGCCGATCTCGTCGAGCCCGAGTCCCTCGAAGTGCCGCAGCACGACGGCCGAGCGCTCGCTCGCGGAAAGGCCGGAGAGCGCGGCCTCGAGGCGGCGGCCGATCTCCCGTCCGCGGGCCTCGCCTTCGGGGGACGGGCCTTGCGAGGCCGGCTCGAGGGCGGGCCTGTCGTCGACCTCGGCCGAGAGCGGCAGCGTGAACCGCACCTGTTTCCTGCGGAGCAGGTCGAGGGCCGTGTTGCCCGCGATCCGGTGCAGCCAGGTGGGGAAGGACGCGCGATCGTCGAATGACGCCAGCGCGCGGTGGGCTTTCAGAAACGTCTCCTGGACCACGTCGTCGGCATCCTCCTGTCGTCTCGTGATGCGGTAGGCGAGGAGGAAGACGCCGCGGGCATGGCGCGTCACCAGCTCGCGGAACGCTTCCGGATCTCCCGACTTCGACCTCTCGACGAGGGCCGGATCCGCTTCCCGCATCCACACGATTAGACGTGGCGGACCCCTTCCGGTTCTGTCGCTAGACTCAGCGGCATGGCACGTCCGGCTTCCCACCGTTTTCACCACACCACCATCCTGGCCGTGAGACGCGGCGACGGCGTCGCCCTCGGCGGCGACGGGCAGGTCACGCTCGGCACCACCGTCCTCAAGCACGGGGCCTCCAAGATCCGCCGGCTCCTCGACGGCAAGGTCCTCGCGGGCTTCGCGGGCTCGACGGCCGACGCCGTCGCTCTCTTCACGCGCTTCGAGAGGAAGCTCGAGGAGTACCACGGGCAGCTCGAGAGGGCCGCCGTGGAGCTCGCGACCGACTGGCGCACCGAGAAGACGTTGCGGCAGCTCGAAGCCCTCCTCGTGGTCGCCGACCGCAAGACGACGCTCCTCATCAGCGGCACCGGCGACGTCATCGCTCCCGACGACGGCGTCCTGGCCGTGGGCTCGGGCGGCCCCTGCGCCACGGCCGCCGCGCGCGCCCTGCTCCGCCACACGACGCTCTCGGCCGAGGAGATCGTGAACGAGGCGCTCGGCATCGCGGGCGAGATCGACATCTACACGAACGGCAACCTGAAGATCGAGGTCCTCGCGTGAAGCGGCTGCCCGGCGCCGGCCCGCTCCTCCGGGATCTCTCGCCGCGGAAGATCGTGGCCGAGCTGGACCGCCACGTCGTGGGCCAGGCCAAGGCCAAGCGGGCCGTGGCCGTGGCGCTCCGCGACCGCTACCGGCGCCAGCTCCTCGCGCCCGAGGTGGGCCGCGAGGTGCTGCCCAAGAACATCCTCATGATCGGTCCCACCGGCGTCGGGAAGACCGAGATCGCGCGGCGGCTCGCCCGCCTCACGGACGCCCCGTTCGTGAAGGTCGAGGCCTCGAAGTTCACGGAGGTCGGCTACGTGGGCCGCGACGTCGACTCCATCGCGCGCGATCTCGTGGAGGCCGCGCTCCGGCTCGTGCGCGAGGAGCGCCGCGGCCGTGTGATCGAGAAGGCGCGTGAGAAGGCCGAGGACGCGCTCGTCGACGCCATCCTGAAGAGCGGAGGCACGGACGGGCGCGAGGGCACGAAAGACGCGCTCCGCCACGGACGGCTCGAGGAGCACGAGGTCGAGATCGAGGTCCCCGACGACAAGCTTCCGCAGATCTCGATGATGACCCCGCAGGGCATGGAGGAGATGGGCGTCGATCTCCAGGGCATGCTCCCCAACCTCTTCGGCGGGCCCAAGAAAAAGAAGACGAAGCTGCCTGTTTCTCAGGCCCGCCCGATCCTCGAGGACCGCGAGGCCGACGCGCTGGCCGACGAGGCCACGATGCCGCAGGAGGCCATCCGCAGGGCCGAGGAGACGGGCATCGTGTTCCTCGACGAGATCGACAAGATCGCCGGCCGCGAAGGCCAGCGCGGCGGGCCCGACGTCTCGAGAGAGGGCGTCCAGCGGGATCTCCTGCCGCTCGTCGAGGGCACCACGGTGAAGACCAAATACGGCATGGTGAAGACCGACCACGTGCTCTTCATCGCGGCCGGCGCGTTCCACATCTCGCGGCCCTCGGACCTCATCCCCGAGCTGCAGGGGCGCTTCCCCATCCGCGTGGAGCTCGAGGCCCTCACCGAGGCCGACCTCGTGCGCATCCTCACCGAGCCCGAGCACTCGCTCCCGAGGCAGGCGACGGCGCTCCTCGGCACCGAGGGCATCGCGCTCGAGTTCGCGGAAGACGGGATCGCCGAGATCGCGGGCGCCGCGGCCGAGGTGAACCGCAACGTCGAGAACATCGGCGCGCGAAGGCTGCACACCATCCTCGAGCGGGTTCTCGAGGAGATCTCGTTCGCCGGTCCCGACGCGGCCGGAGCGCGCGTCGTCGTGGACAAGGGCTACGTCGCTCGCACGCTCGAGGGGCTCGTGCGGAACCGTGACCTCAGCAGGTTCGTGCTTTGAAGCGGGGAGTCCTCGTGGTCGCGGCGCTCACGGCCCTGGGCTGCGGACGTAAGCTGCCCCCGCTCCCCCCGGTGCTCGACGTGCCCGCGCGCATCGAGCCGCTCCAGCTCTCGCAGGAGGGGGCCGACGTGGTGCTGCGGTTTCCGTATCCCACCCGCACCGCGACCGGCGAGGAGCTCTCGGGCCTCTCCGAGGTCACCGTGTGGCGCGAGATCCTGGCCGCGCCGGGCGGGGCCAACCCCCAGGCGCCCAAGCCGCTCACGAACCCCGAGGAGCGCGCCCGCGAGGAGCGGGCGTTCCGGCAGAACGCCGTGAAGGTCGCGACCCTCTCGCGCAACGAGCTGGACGAGTCGACGCTCGGCACCGACATCGTCTACCGGGATTCGCTCGTCCCGCTCTACCGCGAGCGCGGCATCGGACGCGTGTTCCTGAGGTACGCAGTCACCGCGTCGCGCGGGCGGAAGGACGCCTCGCCCCTCTCGCCCCTCGCCGCGCTCCTGCCCCGGGTTCCCCCCGAGGCGCCCGATGTCGTCTTCGCGGTGGTCGAGGAGAACCAGGTCTGTCTCTCCTGGCCGAAGCCTGCGGGCATGCTGGACGGCACCAAGCCGGCGCGGATCGCGGCCTATGCCGTGTTCCGGCGGCTCGAGAGCGACGAGGCGTACGAGTCGACGCCCCTCGGCACCGAGACGCGCGGGGAGTTCTACATCGACCGCACGGCCGCCCCCGAAAAGCGATATCGGTATACCGTGAGAGCCGTGCCGGCGCTCGCGGACGCGTTCATCCTGGGCCCTCCCTCCCTCGAGGTGAAGGTCGACACGAAGGACGTGTTCGCGCCGCCGCCTCCCGGCGGGCTCCTCGTGCTCTCCGAGGAGGCCGGCACGCGGCTCGTGTGGAACCCCGTGCCCGCGCGGGACCTCGCGGGCTACCGCATCTACCGCGGTGCCGCGGGCGGGACGTTCGAGAAGATCGCCGAGGTGAAGGAGGAGCTCTCCTACCTCGACAAGGCGCCTCAGGCACCCGGAGCGAAGACCCGGTACGCCGTCACCGCGTTCGACGCCCGCGGCAACGAGAGCGCCCGGAGCGAAGCCTCGGGAGACGGCCGATGACGGGCCCGAACGGCGCCGCGCACATCGGCGGCCTGCCCCGCAGGTTCACGAAGATGACCGGCGCCGGAAACGACTTCCTCGTGTTCGACGAGAGCGTCCCGGTGGGCCCGCGCGAGGCCGAGACCATCCGGCGGGTCTGCCGCCGCGGAACGGGCGTCGGCGCCGACGGCATCCTCTTCGTGGTCCCGGATGCGGACGGCACGCGGATCCAGCTCGACTATTACAACGCCGATGGCGGACCCGCGCGCTTCTGCGCCAACGGCACGCGCTGCGCCGCCCGCTTCGCCCGGCTCCGGGGCCTGGCCGGCCGCGAGCTCGTGGGCCGCGACCTCGTCGTCGTGACGGGCTGGGGGGAGATCCCGGCCACCGTGCGTGAGGACGGCGCCGTGACCCTGTCGCTGCCCTCGCCCGTCTCCTGCGGGCCCACCGTCGAGAGCTTCGACCGGGACGAGGACCTCCTCGAGAAGTCGGCCGTATGCCTTTCGGTGGGCGTGCCGCATCTCGTCGTCTTC
>JAEUQS010000468.1 GCA_016789625.1 Acidobacteriota bacterium
TCGAGGGACGTCGCCTCGACGACCTCGGCTTCGATCCCGCCCTCCGGCGTTCCCACGCTCCCGCCGAGCGCGGCAGCCGCGAGGCTCCGTTCGGGCCCGGGCGAGACGAGCGCGACCTCGGCCGCGCCCCGCACCCAATGGGGGACCATCACCTTCTCCGCCCGGACGTTCGAGAAGCCGAGGCGTTTCAACGTGGCGACGGCCCACGCGACGCCCGCGGCGTCGCCGGGCGAGCCCGCGTGCCGGGGGCCGACCTCGTCGGTGAGCGAACGGACGAGCTCGTAGGCGTTGGGGCTCGCGAGCGCCGCGGCCTCGAGCTCGCGAATGGTCTGGACCGTTTCCTTCGGCAGCGCGTCCTGGGCCGTGAGCGGGCCCGCGGCCAGCGTCAGCGCGAGGGCGATCGGAAGGGAGATCCTCACTCGCTTCTCGCGAGCCGGCCCGAGAGCGACATCTCGAGGAGCTTCGTCTCGAGGACCTGCGGCTCGGGCGGAGCCTCCAGCCTCAGGTAGTGCTCGGCCGCCGCGAAGAGCGCGCCCTGCGGCACGAGCCCGACGATCTCCGAGCCCACCACCGCCACTCCGTGCCGCGTGGCCTCGGAGAGCACCGTCTCGAAGACGCGGTGGAGCGGCGTCTTCTCGAAGTTCGTCATGTTGATCGAAACCTGCACCTGCCCGCGGTCGGTCAGCGCGACGCCCATCGCCTTGGCGTAGCGATAGCCGCCCGAGAGGTGGCGGATCGCCTTGGCGATGCGGTCGGCGATCGCGAGGTTCGCCGTGCCGAGGTTGATGTTGTAGGCCACGAGGAACGCCCGCGCGCCGATGACGACAGCGCCCGCGCTCTCGTGCGGCCGCGCCGGGCCGAAGTCGGGCGCCCACGAGGGGCTCTCCATCTTCTTCGCGAGCCCCTCGAACTCGCCCTTCCTCACGTTCGCGAGGTTCCTGCGCTCTTCGGAGCGCGCGGCCTCCTCGTAGAGGTACACGGGAAGGGCGTTGGCCTCGGCAACCCGCTTCCCGAGCTCTTCGGCGAGGGCGACGCACTCCTTCATGGTCGCGCCGCGCACCGGCACGAACGGAACCACGTCGGTCGCGCCGAGCCGCGGGTGCTCGCCCTTGTGCTGCCGGAGGTCGATGAGCTCGGTGGCCTTGCCCACCAGCGCCGCCATCGCGTCGACCAGCCCCGGACCGTCGCCCAGGAACGTCAGCACGGACCGGTTGTGGTCCTTGTCGCTCGACCGGTCGAGGAGCGTGACGCCCCGTCCCGCGGAAAGAGCGGCGTTCACGATCGCGTCCACGACCTCCGTCCGGACACCTTCACTCACGTTGGGAATGCACTCGATGAGCGTCGCCATCTGCCCTCCGGCCCAAAAAGAAGAGCGGCAGGATACACCCCGCCAACACCCGTCCTTGACCGCACCGAGGGCCGCTTGTACGCTGTTTCCAAGAGGTTCTCTAATGTCGGATCCGATGTCGTATCCCGGGAGCCCCTCGCTCTCTCCTGAAGCTCGCGACAAGGTTCTCTCGACCTTCCGCCACACGCTGGAGCTCGCGAGGAACGGGCGCAACGAAGAAGCGCTCCTGGGCTGCGACTTCATTCTGAAGATGGACGCGCGTTTCGCGCCCGCCAAGCGGCTCCTCGAGACGCTGCGCGGAGTCGCGGCCGGCACCGTCGTCGACCTCTCGGCGTTCTCGGACTTCCTGCCCCAGCCCGCGGCACCCGCCGCTCCCGCCCCTGCGGCCTCGGACGCGTTCGATCTCGGCGGCAACGCCACGATCGCGCTGTCGGCGATTTCGCTGGAGGCGTTCCCGCCGGTGAAGCCGGCCCCCGTCGTGCCCTCGGCCCCTCCGCCGCCGCCCAACTTCGGGCCCTCGGCAGGAGGTATCGACGACCTTTCGTTCGACGATTTCGGCGGCCCCTCGGCAGACCCGTTCGCGGCGCCCCTCAGTCCCGCGCCCGCCCCCGCTCCTCTGGCTCCGCCCCCTCCGTCGCCCGCACCGGCTCCCTTCGATCCCTTCGGAGCCTCCTCGTCCTTCGGAGCGCCCTCGAGCCCCGCCCCCGCCGCGTCGGATCCGTTCGGCGGCTCGCTTTCGGCTCCGGATCCGTTCGCCTCGCCGGGCGCTCCCTCCCTGGGCGATCCGTTCGCTTCCCCGGGCCCGGACCCGTTCGGGTCGCCGGCGGGCGGCCTCGGGGGTCTCGACGACCTGGGGTTCGGCGCGCCCGCGGGAAGCCCACCCTCGCTCGGAGACTTCGGCGCTCCCGCGGCGGCGCCGCTGTCGCCGGGTCCGGCACCGTCCGCCGGAGCGCCGGGAGTCGATCCGCGCATCGCGCAGTTCCTCAGGCAGGGGGACGAGGCGATGTCCCGCGGCCAGGTGCAGGAAGCGATCGATCTGTGGAGCCGCGTCTTCCTCATCGATCTCTCCAACGACGAGGCCTCCCGCCGCATCGACTCGGCCCGCGATCAGCAGGCCGACAACGCCCGCAAGGTCGACACGCTCATCTCCGAAGGCGTGCAGCTCTTCGAATCGGGAGATCTGGCCGGCGCCCGCAGCCGCTTCCTCGACGTCCTCGCGCTCAACGAGCACGACGGCACGGCGCGCAGCTACCTGAACCAGATCGACGCGGCCATGTCGGTCCCGCCGCCCCCCGGAACTCCCGTCGACATGCGGGGCGCGAGCGACGACTTCATGCAGGACGAGCTCGAGGTGCCCTCGCCGCCGTCCTTCGCTCCCGAGGATTCGGGGGGTCTCAGCGCCGCGGACGTGGCGGATGCCGAGATCCGGCCCACGCAGGGCTCCTCCAAATCGGCTCGCGCCGCGGCCGGCGGCAGGAAGGGGATGGACGTCCGCGTCCTCGCGGCCGTGGGCGTCGTGGCCCTCCTCGCCGTGGGCGCCGGCACCTGGATGTTCCTCAAGCCCGCCTCGACTCCGCCCCCGGCGGATCCCGGCACGAATCCGGGAGGCAAGCCCGTAGCGAATCAGGAAGATCCGTTCACCGTGGCGGAGGACCTCGAGAAGCAGGGCCGCGTCGAGGACGCCATGCGCGCGTACGGCTTGGTTCCGCCGAGCCACCCGCGCCACAACGAGGCCATCGCCGCGATCGACAGGCTGCGAACCCAGCCGCCGCCGCCGCCTTCCGGCCCGGCCCCCAGCGACGCCCAGCTCGACGAGCTGCGGGTCGCGGGCCTCGCGGCCTACAAGGAAAATCACTTCATCGATGCCGTGAAGGCGCTGGACCCCATCGCCAAGGCCCGGCCCGACGACGCCGAGGTCACCGCGGCCCTCGCCCGCTCCCGCGAGCAGGTCTCGGCCATGGGCAGCGCCGTGAAGGCGTTCAACGAGCAGGACTACGACAGCGCGATCAACCTCCTCTGGGGCCTCCGCAAGAACGACCCGAAGAACCAGGACGTCGCCGAGTTCCTGTTCAAGGCGTACTACAACAGCGGCGTCCAGGCGCTGCAGTCCAGCAACATGACGCGGGCGGCCGAAGGCTTCAAGGAAGCTCTCGAGCTGCGCCCCGACGACGTCGAAGCCAAGCGCCACATGCTGTTCGCGAAGAAGTACGGGAAGGGCCCGACGGACCTCCTCTCGCGCATCTACACGAGCCACGTGTCGCTCCGGCCCTGAGTCGAACCTGAGGCGCACGGGACGCGTCGGGCCGCCATGAGCGACGAGAAGCCCGATCTGCTGGCCGAGCATCCTCTCGGGGAGGCCGAGCCGCGCAGGAAGCCGAAGAAGGCCGAGAAGCCGGCGACGCTGAGCCTGTTTCCCGACGCTTCGGAGATGCCGCTCCGCGAGAGCCCGAAGGAGAGCCGGGCGGCTCGCCTGGAGCGCCAGCTCGAGGAGCTGCCCGCGGCGCCCGCCCGCCTCACCTCGCTCGAGCCGGGAGAGGTCGCCGACGATCCGGGCGAGCCGCTCCCCGACGACGGCTCGGCCGTCGTGGCTCAGGAGGTCGCGTTCGCGCGCCGGCTCGCTGCGGGCCTCGCCGACCTTCTCATCCTCGTCCTCGTGGGGCTGGTCGAACTCGCGTCGGGTGCCGTGCTCCTCGCGCTCCGGTTCCCGCCCGCCGCGCTCCTCTGGGTCGCCGCCTTCCTCGCGCTCGTGGCGCTCGTGCTCCTCGTCGTCACGCCGTTCGTCTGGGGCACGACCCCGGGCCTCGCCCTCGCCGACCTCAGGATCCGGGCGGAGGACGGCGGCTCACCGACGCTCGCCTCCTGCCTGCTGCGGCTCGTGGGCTTCTCCCTCGGCGTCCTTCTCGTTCCCCTTCTCGTCGCGGCATTCGACAAGCGGGGCCGGACGCTGTCGGACATCCTCTCGCGCACGACCATCGGACCCGCGTGAAGGATTCCGCCCCGCGCCTTTCCCTCGTGATCCCGGCCTACAACGAGTCCGTGAGGCTGCCGGCCTCGCTCGAGCGGCTGCACGGAGAGCTCTCGCGGGGCGGGCTCCTCTCGAGCACGGAGGTCCTCGTGGTCGACGACGGCTCCGCCGACGGCACCGCGGCGGCTGCCGAGGCGGCGGCCGCGCGGCTCGGCCTTCCGCTTCGCGTCCTCGCGCTGCCCGCGAACCGCGGCAAGGGAGCCGCCGTGCGGGCGGGCGTGCTGGCTTCCCGCGGAGACTGGGTGCTCGTTTCGGACGCCGACTTCTCCACGCCGTTCAGCGAGTGGGAGAAGCTCGTGAAGACGGGGGCCGACGTGGCGATCGGCTCGCGGGGACTCGACGAATCCCTCGTGAAGACGCCGCAACCGTTCTTCCGGCGGGCGTCGGGCAAGCTCTTCAACAGGCTCGTCCAGCTCATCGCGCTGCCCGGGATCCGCGATACGCAGTGCGGCTTCAAGCTGTTTCGGCGGGGGGCCGCGCACGCGGTGTTCGCGCTCGCGACGGAGGACCGCTTCGCGTTCGACGTCGAGGCGCTGGTCCTGGCGCGCCGTCTCGGCTACACGATCGCGGAGGTCCCGGTGCTGTGGTTCAACTCCGAGGACTCCCGCGTCGGCTTCCTCTCCGGGGCAAAGGCCTTCATCGACCTCGGCCGGATCCGGTGGAAGACCCGGAACGTCGCCAGGGCCTGAAGACCGGGATCGAGAAGCCCGAGAACACAGCCCCCGTGGGGGTTCGGTCTGGAAACCCATGTCTGGGTTTCCAGCTTCACTTCAATACAACGGGAACTGGGCGGCCAGCTCGGCGACCTGCGACTTCACCCGCACGCGGACGTCCTCGGAATCCGGAGCCGCGAGGACCTCTCCGATCCACGCCGCGATCGTCTTCATCTCGGCCGGTCCCATTCCGCGGGTCGTGACCGCGGGGGTTCCGATGCGCAGACCCGAGGTCACGAGCGGCGGGTTCGGATCGAACGGGATCGCGTTCTTGTTGACCGTGATGCCCGCCGCGTCGAGAGCCTTCTCGCCCACCTTGCCCGTGAGCCCCTTGCTGCCGACGTCCATCAGGAAGAGATGGTTGTCGGTGCCGCCCGAGACCACGCGGAATCCGAGGGCGGAGACCGCTTCCGCGAAGACCCGCGCGTTCTCGAGGACGGCGGCCTGGTAGCCGCGGAACTCGGGCTGGAGCGCCTCCCCGAACGCCACGGCCTTGGCCGCGATGACGTGCTCGAGGGGCCCTCCCTGGAGGCCCGGGAAGACGGCCTTGTCGATCTCCTTGGCCCACTCGGGGACGCAGAGCACCATGCCGCCGCGCGGACCGCGCAGCGTCTTGTGGGTCGTGGAGGTCACGAAGTGCGCGTGGCCCACGGGCGACGGGTGCAACCCTGCGGCCACGAGACCGGCGATGTGGGCCATGTCGACCATGAGGAGCGCGCCGACGGCGTCCGCCACCTCGCGGAAGCGCTTGAAGTCGATCGTGCGCGGATACGCGGAGGCTCCCGCGATGATGAGCTTGGGCTTCTCGGCGTGCGCGACGCGCTCGAGTTCGTCGTAGTCGAGGCGCTCGTCGTCCTTCTTCACGCCGTACGACACGACGCGGTACTGCTTGCCCGAGATCGAGAGCGGGTGCCCGTGCGTGAGATGCCCCCCGTGCGCGAGCGACATGCCGAGGAGCGTGTCGCCGGGCTTGAGGCACGCGAGATACACCGCCGTGTTGGCCTGAGACCCCGAATGGGGCTGCACGTTCGCGTGGAGGGCCGACGGGTCGGCCGGGGAGAAGAGCTTCTTCGCCCGTTCGATCGCGAGCGTCTCCGTGCGGTCCACGAACTCGCAGCCGCCGTAGTAGCGCCTTCCCGGGTAGCCCTCGGCGTACTTGTTCGTCATGACCGAGCCCGTGGCCTCGAGCACGGCCTTCGAGGCGAAGTTCTCGGATGCGATCAGCTCGAGGTGGGTCCTCTGCCGGTGGAGCTCGCCCTCCACGGCCTCGTACACCTCGGGATCGGCCGCCGAGAGACGGCGGGACAGAAGGCTGGTCATCGGTACGGATTCGATTGCGCTCATCGGGGCTCCTCGGGATTCGGCGGCGTTTCGGCGGGGGGTCCCTGGTTCAGCTTCTCGGTGCGGTGGGCATGGCGTCCGCCCGCGAAGGGCGTCGAGAGAAAGACGTCGAGCATGGCCTCGGCGAATTCGGCTGCCGTGACGCGGGCGCCGAAACCGATGACGTTCGCGTCGTTGTGCTCGCGCATGAGGCGGGCCGTGAAGACGTCGGTCGCGACGCCGGCGCGGACCCCGGGCACCTTGTTCGCGGCGATGGTGATGCCGACTCCGGTGCCGCACACCACGACCCCGCGCTCGGCCCCGCCGCTCGCGACGAGGCGCCCCACGGCGAAGCCGTAGTCGGGGTAGTCCACGGAGGCCTCGGAGTGGGTTCCGAGATCCTCGACGTCATGACCGAGGGCCTCGAGGTAGCCGACGAGCTTCTTCTTGAGCGGGAGTCCGGCGTGGTCCGACCCGGCGGCGATCTTCATGGCGCGGCGATCCTACTTCACGGCATGCCGGCGGGATGCCGCGGGTACGCAGCGAACAGCCGGTCGTACTCGGCCACGGCGTAGCTGTCGGTCATGCCGGCGAGGTGGTCGGCGATGCAGCGGAGGAAGAGCGGCTTCTTGGTGTAGTGCGAGGCCAGCTCGGCGTCCAGAGTCTTGAGGGGGAGATCGCGCAGATACGGCACTCCCGCGAGCTCCTTGTACCGGATGAGCACCCAGTCGGGCAGGAGCCGCGGATTGCGATAGTAGGCGTTGAAGAGCGTCGCCACCACGAGCTGCGCCCGGCCGTCGTGCTGGGACACGACCTGGCTGTGGATGATGTGCTGGTAGATGAACTCCTTGAGCTCGAGGTAGAAGCGCTCTCCCGGCTTGGAGAGGCTCACGAGCGACGCGGGGAGCCGCTTTCTCTGCGCGTAGAACTCGTCGACCGTGGTGACCTTCCTCTGCGCGAGCCACTTCTCGAGGTTGCCCCGCGAGTGCGTGATGAGGTCCGTGACGAGGAGGTGGATCATTCCGCGGATCAGCATCGCCCGGCGCACGGCGGTTTCCCCTGCCGAGCGGAACGAAGCGCCGAGCGCGTCCACGACGGCCCGCGCGATGGGCAGCTCGAGGACCTTTTCCTCGGAGACGAGCGCGAGACCGTCTTCCAGATCGTGGGCCTGCTGGGCGATCTCGTCGGACCAGTTCACCGCCTGCCCTTCGAGGTGTCCGCCGGAGCCGAGGTTGAGGCCCTCGTCCTGGAGATCGGGGAACGGGAAATCGCGCCGCCAGCCCGTGTGCTTGAGGATGCCCTCGCGCGTGTCGTGCGTGAGGTTGAGGCCCGGATGCGGATAGCGCTTCTCGAGGAGGTCCACCACGCGCACGGCCTGGTAGTTGTGCTTGAACCCTCCCACGAGCGCCGCCACGCGCGGCTCGATGGGCACGAGCGGCTCCTGCCCCAGCAGGATCCGGTTGAGCACCTTCTCACCCGAATGCCCGAACGGGGTGTGCCCCACGTCGTGGCCGAGCGCGCAGGCCTCGGCCAGGTCTTCGTTGAGGTTCAGGGCCCTCGCGATGGTGCGCGCGATCTGCGTGACCTCGAGGGTGTGCGTGAGCCGCGTGCGGTAGTGGTCGCCCTCGAACGGGATGAAGACCTGGGTCTTGTGCTTGAGCCGGCGGAACGCCCGCGAATGGACGATGCGATCGCGGTCCCTCTGGTACTCGGTGCGGTAGTCGTAGGCCTTGCCCTCGTCGGGGAGGGGGTAGCGGCGCGTCGCGCGAGCGGCCCGCGAGGCGTAGATCGCGAGGCGCCGGTCCTCGGCTTCCTCGAGGTCGCGTTTCGTGAAGGCCACGACGGGAGGGGGAAGGGAGTCGCTCATGAACCCCGGGATTGTGACCCGAAGAGCCTCAGAACCTCGCCCACGAGGTAGAGCGACCCCGCGACGAGAAGCGGGGGTCCGCCGGGCCCTCCGTCGAGCGCCCGCACGGCGGCCTCTGGAGAATCCACGGCCACCGCCCCCGGAAAGCGTGCGGCCAGCGTCG
>JAEUQS010000469.1 GCA_016789625.1 Acidobacteriota bacterium
CTTCGCCGCCCCCCTCAGACACCCCTGGCGGGGCGATCGCTTCTTGTTCGGGGGGCTCCTACGCCGCCCGCTCAGACACCCCTGGCGGGGCGATCGCTTCTTTCCGGAATGGGCGTCAGGGCAGCCGGCGCATCTCGGCGCCGAGCATGAGGCGGTCGAGCCGGGGCTTCCACGCGAGGTCCCGGCGGACCCCGTAGATGTCGTACGGGATCGACACCGGGATGAGGTGCCGATCCGAGGTCACGAGCCGCATCGACTTCTGCAGGAGGAGCAGGCGGGCCGGGGCCGAGAGCGTCGTGCCGGCTTCCTCGATCAGCGCATCCAGCTCGGGGATCGCGAGGCGCGTGTGGTTCGTGCGGCCGTAGCTGCGGCCCGCGTCGCGTGAGTGCACGAAGCTGTCCAGGATGTCGCTCGCATCGCCGCTGGGCGCCGAGACGCCTCCGAAGTAGAACGACACCTCGCCCGCCTCGAGGCGCGTGAAAAGCTCCCGCCAGGCCGCCGGCCGCGAGGTCACGCGGATGCCGGCCTCGCCGAGCTGCCGCATCACTTCGGTCGCGTCGCGGCTGTCGCGATGCTCGAGCACGAGATCGAGACCCCCCGGATGGCCGGCTTCGGCGAGAAGCTGCCGGGCTCGCGGCAGATCCCGCGCGGGCACGGTGAGAGAGGGGTCGTGGCCGAAGACCCCGGGCCCCACGATCTGGCTGGCCGGCTGGCCGAACCCGAGCGTGCGCCGCTCGACGAGGAGCCGCCGGTCGAGCGCGAGGGAGATCGCCTCCCGCACGCGCGGATCAGTGAAGCGCGGGTCGGTCGCGAGAAGGTGCAGGTACTCGACGACGGTGGACGCGCGGGACAGGGTGCGGAGCGAGGGCTCGCTCTTCAGGTCCTCCACGCGGCTCACGGGGAAGTCCTGGATCGCGTCGACCTCGCCCTTCTCGAGAAGCGCCACGCGATCGCGGGGGTCGGGCACGGGCAGGAACTCGAGCGGCAGAAGACTCCGGGCCCGGGGGTCGCCGGGCGCGGGCTGGAGCTCGAGGAGCTTGCCCTTCTCGTATCGGGCGAGCCGGTAGGGCCCGCTCCCGACGAAGGCCGTCATCGTCTCGGGGGTGTCGCGGGGGACGACGAACACGAAGTTCAGCTTGTTGAGGAACGCCGCGAACGGGGTGCTCGTCCTAACCTCCACGGTGCGCCTGTCCAGAGCCCGGGCGGTGGTCATGGGCACCAGGTAGCTCGCGAATCCGCTGCGCGGGTGGTGCTTGGCGCGGAGCAGGCTCCGCGCGACGTCCTCGGCCTCCACGGGCCGACCGTCGTGGAACCGCGCGCCTTCGCGCAGCACGAACCTCCACGTCGTTTCGTCGGGGTTCTCCCACCGCTCGGCGAGGCTCGGAAGGAGCCGCAGGTCGGTGTCGAACCGGGTGAGGCCCTCGTAGATGTTCGAGAGGATCGAGTACGTGAGGATCTCGTTGTGGAGCTGAGGGTCCAGGCTCAGAGGATCGCTGTGGACGGCAAAGCGGATGGGCCGCTCGTGCGCCGCGGGGCGCGGGCAGCCGCACAGCGCGAGGAGCCCTCCCACGAGGAGGAGGCCTGAGAAACGCAGCCGGACCATGTCTGCGGAGTCTGCCCCGAAAAGACCAAGGGGCACCGGCTGCGGTGCCCCTCGACCCGGAAAAAATCAGCGATTGGCTCGGAGGGGGTTTGGGGGCACC
>JAEUQS010000542.1 GCA_016789625.1 Acidobacteriota bacterium
GAAGTCGGACGAGGGGACCGGCTTGTAGGTGCCGGTCGTCTTCGTGAGCAGCAGATCGGGCTTGTTCATCCTCTCGACCGAACGGAACACGTCGACGAGAGTGCGGGGCGTCGTTGGGGACGTCATGGATCCTCCTCAAGAACCTGGAGCGGAGCACGGACTTCAACGGAAAACGGCGCGGATTATTTCCAACGGGGCCTTCGGGGGCAAACTTGGATGATGTCAGAACGCCCTGTCGCGCTCGCGACCCCGGTCGCGCTCGCCACCCCGGTCGCGCTCGCCACCGGTGCCGGGCATCGGCTCGGGCGCGCGTTCGCCGTGGGCCTCGCCCGCGCGGGCTTCGACGTGGCCGTCCACTATCGGGGCTCCTTCGAGCAGGCCGCGGAAACCGCCCGCCTCGTACGGGCCGAGGGCCGTGAAGCCGAGACGTTTCAGGCCGACCTCGCGGACGCGGACGCCGCGCGGGGCCTCGTGCCGCGCGTTCTCGAGCGCTTCTCCCGGCTCGACGTCCTGCTCCA
The DNA here is from genome assembly GCA_016789625.1 of Acidobacteriota bacterium. Taxonomy (GTDB): domain Bacteria; phylum Acidobacteriota; class Thermoanaerobaculia; order UBA5066; family UBA5066; genus JAEUQS01. The sequence goes on from JAEUQS010000542.1 coordinate 519, forward strand.
CGCGGCCAGCCCCTGGATCGAGAGGCCTTTCCTGGAGATGACGGCCGATGACTGGGACGCCTCGTTCGACGCCGGCCCACGCGCGGCCTTCCTCCTCGCGCAGGCCGCTGCGGCAGCGCTTTCCGAGCGCGAGGGCTCGATCCTCCTCATCGGCGACGTCGCCGCCGTGAAGCCCTGGCCCAACCACGTTCCCCACGCGGCCGCCAAGGCCGCGATCCACGCGCTGGTCGTCAACCTGGCCGTCGCTCTCGGGCCCCGGGTTCGCGTGAACGGGCTGGCGCCCGGCGTCGTCCTCCCGCCCGACGATCTCGCGCCCGAGGCCGTGGACCGGCTGGTCGCGCGGACGCCGATCAAGCGGCTCGTCCGTGTGGATGACGTCGTCGCCGGGGCGATCCACCTCGTCACGAACCGCTCGGTCACCGGCCACGTGCTCTTCGTGGACGGCGGGCGCGCGGTGGTGTGAAGATCACGGGATGCGCCGCCGCCAAGCCGTAGCCGCCGTCCTCCTCGCCGCGTTCACGTTCACCGCCTGTGCGAAGAAGGAAGCGCCGGCCCCCGTCGCCGCGCCCGAGACGCCGAAGGCCAAGCCGTTCCAGGTGGCCCTCCTCACGCCCGGCCCCATCTCCGACGCGGGCTGGAACGCGGGTGCGTACGAGGGCCTCAAGGCCATCGAGAAGGAGCTGGGCGCCACCATCTCGCACGTGCAGGTGGGCAGTCCCTCCGAATACGAGGAGCAGTTCCGCGCGTACGCGTCCAAGGGCTACGCGCTCTGCTTCGGCCACGGCTTCGAGTTCCAGGACTCGGCCGCTGTCGTCGCGAAGGAGTTCCCCAAGACGGTCTTCATCACGACCTCGGGCTCGAAGGTGGGGCCGAACCAGGCGCCCATCGTGTTCGAGCTGGAGCAAGCGGCCTACCTCGCTGGCCTCGTCGCGGGGCGCATGACGAAGACGGCCAAGGCCGGCATGGTGGGCGGCAAGGAGATCCCGTCCATCGCGTCGACGTTCCTGGCGTTCGAGGCCGGCTTCAAGGCCGGGAACCCGGGCGGCAAGGCCACGGCCGTGTACACGGGCTCGTTCGAGGACGTGGCCGGCGCGAAGGCCGCGACCCTGGCCCTGGCCGACCAGAAGGCCGACTTCATCTTCCACAACGCCGACGCGGCCGCGCTGGGCGTGTTCAAGGCGGCGACGGAGCGGGGCATCTACGCGTTCGGCTCGAACAAGAACCAGAACGACCTCGCGCCCTCGGTGCTGGCCTCGGCCGTGATCGACATGACGCACGCCTACGTGGAGGCCGCGCGCCTCGTGAAGGACGGCAGGTTCGACGGCAAGCCCATTCGCTACGGCCTCTCGAGCAAGGTCATCTCGTTCGTGATCAACCCCGCGCTCGCCGGCAAGATCCCGGCGCCCGTGCTCTCCGAGGTGGAACGCACCACCAAGGAGATCGAGGACGGCCGCGTCATCGTCCCGCGCGGGAACTTCTGACCGCACCGCTCCTCGACCTCGCGAACGTCCACAAGGCGTTCGGCCCCGTTCAGGCGCTCTCGGGAGCGTCGCTCGCGCTCTTCCCCGGCGAGATCCACGCGCTCCTCGGCGAGAACGGCGCGGGCAAGAGCACGCTCGTCTCGATTGCCGCGGGACGCCTCCCGCTCGACTCCGGCGAGATCCATCTGGCAGGAGCTCCCCTGCGGCTCCGCTCGGCCCGCGAGGCCCGCGTGCGCGGCATCGCGCTCGTGCCGCAGCACGACCTCCTGGTGCCCGCGGCCACAGTCGCCGAGAACCTCGCGCTGCTGGACCCGCACGCGCGCTTCTTCGAATCCGCGCGGTTCCGTCGCGAGCGCGTGCGCCGCGCCGAGGAGCGCTTCGGCCTGTCTCTCGGCGACCCCGACGCCCGTGTGGACGGCCTGCCGGTGGGCCAGCGCCAGCGGCTCGAGATCGCGGGCGCGCTCCTCGACGACCCGGCCGTGCTCATCCTGGACGAACCCACCGCCGTCCTCTCGCCCGACGAGACGGACGCTCTCTTCGAAGCG
>JAEUQS010000560.1 GCA_016789625.1 Acidobacteriota bacterium
AGACGGTCGTCATCAACTCGGCGGGCGGTTCGGCGACGGCCACGGTGCCGATGCGCGGCTTCGTCACCGTCACGGGGCGCGTCATCGCGCGCGTGCGGGACCGGAACGGCAACCTCAACGACAACCCCGTGTTCGCGCCTGTGGAGCTCCTCTCGAGCCGCTTCTACGACGGCAACCCGCAGAGCACGGATCCCGAGGCCGGCCCGGTATTCCTCGACGGCCCGGTGTTCCACTCCCGCACCAACTCCAATCCGGTCGACGGCACGTTCACGTTCACGCTGGTGCACGGCGGGACGATCCGGGTCACGGCCAGGAACGCGTTCTACGGCGACAAGAGCCATGACTTCGGCACCGTCATCGGCGACGGCACGCGGGGCCCGGTGGACCTCGTGTTCGACGGCAACCTCGGCTTCGTCGACGGCTTCCTGCTCAACGCCGACGGCACGCCCATCGTGGGCGGCCGGGTCACGCTCACGGGGGCCGGAGTCGAGATGGAAGCCCTCTCGCGCGCGGCCACCGTGGACGTGGCCGCCGGCTACTTCGTGTTTCCTCTCGTGCCCTTCCGCAGCCCGCTGCGCCTCGAGTACCGCGGCGCGGTGCTCGGGAAGGACCGCTTCGCCGAGGGCTACGCGTCGATCTCCGCCGCGGCTCCGCTCGCGCGTGTCACGCTCCGGGCGCTCCCTCTCGGTACCGTCACGACGCGTGTCGTGAAGCGCTCGGGCAACGACTACGTCAACGTCCCCAACGCGCAGGTCCTCGTGAAAGAGACGGCCGGCCCGCTGCGTCAGTTCGTGAAGACGACCGATGCCAACGGCCTCGCGACGTTCGACGACGTCACCGCCGGGGCCATCGCCGTCTCGGCCAAGGAAGGCCTCCTCGCCGCCAAGGCCTCGCTCCTCGGCGCGGGAGAGGGCTTCCGCGTCGAGGCCGTGCTCACGCTCACCGGCGTGGGTCGCGTCACGGGCACGGTGCGCGAGCCCGGTTCGGGCGTACCGGCGGGCAACGTCAACGTCGTGCTCCATTCGCTGGGCGGCGCGGGATTTCCGATTGGTCCCGTCGCCGCGGCCACCACCGACGCCTCGGGTACCTATGACTTCCCCGATCTCCCGGCCGGGCCGGGCGCGGGCTATCGCCTCTTCGCCGAGGACGGCCGCACGCTCCGGAGCGGCAGCTCCGGCTCGTTCCCGCTCCAGGTGGACGAGGTCAAGGCCGTCGACGTGTCGTTCGTGCCGATCGGCGTCGTCACCGGCCGCGTGACGACGTTCGACGGAGCCGTCATCTATCCGGGCATCACCGTCAGAGTGAAGTCGGGTGACGGCCCCTACCTCGAGGCCACCACCGGCGTCGACGGCGTGTACCGCGTCGAGGGCGTCGCGGCGGGGCTCGTCTCGGCCACGGCCACCGACGAGCTGACGGGCCTCACCGCCAACGCGCAGGGCACGCTCGAAACCGAAGGCCAGGTCCTCTCGCTGGACCTCCGCACGCGTCCCTCGGGCCGCGTCCAGGGCGTCGTGCGCCGGGCGGACGGAACCCCCGTGGCGCTCACGGGGCCCCAGCCCTCCGTGCGGCTCGACAGCCGCATCTCGCAGACCGTTCTGAGCGGCGCCTACGACTTCACCGGCGTCGACGCCACGATTCCGTTCCAGCTCACCGCCACGGAGCCCGTGGCCCCGTTCCACATCGGGCAGCTCTCGGGCACGGTGGGCGCGGGCGAGGTGAAGCAGGTCGACGTTTCCTACGGACCCATCGGCTCGCT
>JAEUQS010000619.1 GCA_016789625.1 Acidobacteriota bacterium
GGGGCACCACGGGAGCGCCCAGGCTCGGCGTCAGGGCGTCCCCGAGCGGGTCCGAGTCGGGCGCCTCCTGGAGCACCTGCGCGAGCGCGCGGACGAGCTCGCGCATCCCCGCGTAGCGGTTCGCCGGGTCCTTCTGAAGAGCCTTGTCGAGCACGCCGTGCAGCGCGGGCGGCACGCTGCGCACCGTGGCCGGCAGCGTCTTGGCCGGCTTGGAGATGATCGCGTGCATCACGTCGATCGCCGAGGCCCCCTGGAACGGGCGCTCCCCCGCGATCATCTCGAAGAGGCAGATGCCGAGGGAGAAGACGTCGCTCCGGCCGTCCAGCTTGCGGCCCATGGCCTGCTCGGGCGACATGTAGTGCGCGGTGCCGAGCACGAGCCCCTCGGTCGTGAGGTTCTCCTCGCGCACGCCGTCCTTCTCGGTGCGGTCCTCCGGCGGGTCCTGCAGCTTGGCGAGGCCGAAGTCCAGCACGCGCACACGGCCGTCGCGGCCCACCATCAAGTTTCCGGGCTTGATGTCGCGGTGCAGGATTCCCGCGTCGTGGGCATGGGCGAGCCCCTCGGCGGCCTGGATCGCCCAGGCCACGGCGCGCCGCACGGGCACGGGGGCCCGGTCCAGCATGGCCTCGATGGTCTCGCCGTCGACGAACTCCTGGACGAGGTAGGGCAGCCCCTCGAACTCCCCGACGTCGAAGATGCCCACGAGGTTCGGGTGCGACACCGCGGCCGCGGCGCGGGCCTCCCTCTCGAAACGCGCGCGCCGCTGCGGCGTCGCGGCGAGGCCCACGGGAAACACCTTCAGCGCGACGACGCGGGCCAGAGAGGTGTCGAGCGCCTTCCAGACCTCGCCCATGCCCCCGCGTCCGATGGACCCGAGGAGCTGGTAGCGCCCCACCAGGACGCCTTCCTGGAAAGGCGAGGTGATGTCGTACCCGGCCACGTGGCGGCACAATACCCGGGCCGAGCCCCTCCGCGCGACCCGCCCTTTCGTGGGATTCTTCCCGCCGTGGACGACGACGTCGCAACGGGCCCGTCGGAAGCCGAGTCGGCCCGGGACGATCAGCTGCTGGGCCTCGCCCTCCTGCACGGCTACGTGGAGGCGGACGACGTCACGCGGCTCGCGCGGCGGGGCGAGCACCCGTGGCACGCCCTCGTGCGCCTCGAGCGCCTCGACGCGGACACGGTCGCCGAGCTCGAGGAGGAGCTCGCGACCCGGAACCCCGTGGCGTCGGGCTCCTGGATCGAGAACGCGTCGCCTCCCGCCTCCGCGCGCGAGAGCGGCGGATTCCGCGCTCCCGGCGCTGCGGGCGAGCCGCAGTTCCGCTCGATGTGGGGCCGCTACGAGCTGGGCCCGCTGCTCGGAGCGGGCGGCATGGGCCAGGTCTACAGCGCCTACGACCCCGGACTCTCGCGCCACGTCGCGCTGAAGCTCCTCACGAACGCGTCGCCCGACACGCTCGCGCGCTTCGCGTCCGAGGCCCGGGCGCAGGCCCGCATCGAGCACCCCAACGTGTGCCGCGTGTACGAGGTGGGCGATGTGAAAGGGACGCCCTACATCGCGCTGCAGCTCCTGACGGGGAAAACGCTCCTCGAGGCCTCGAAGGACCTCACCATCGACCAGAAGGTCGTCGTGCTCCAGAAGGTGGCCGACGCCGTGCAGGCGGCGCACACGATCGGCCTCATCCACCGGGATCTGAAGCCCGCGAACGTCATGGTGGAGAAGCGCGACGACGGAACGCTCGTACCCTTCGTGCTGGACTTCGGTCTCGCGCGCGAGCTCGAGGCCCCGGGCCTCACGGCCACCGGCGTGAGCATGGGAACGCCGTACTACATGGCTCCCGAGCAGGTCCGCGGAAACGCGGCCCAGCTGGACCGGCGCACCGACGTCTACGCGCTCGGCGCGACGCTCTACGAGGTGCTCTCGGGGAAGCCGCCGTTCGAGGGCGACACCGGCCTCGAGGTGATGATGCGGCTCGTCTCCGACGACGCCGTGCCGCTCCGGCAGGTGAACCCGGCCGTCTCCCAGGATCTCGAGACGATCGTCATGAAGTGTCTCGAGAAGGAGCCCTCGCGGCGCTACGACTCCGCGCGGGCGCTCGCCGAGGACCTCTCGCGCTACCTCGCCGGCGAGCCCCTCGCGGCCCGCGCCACGACGATCTTCGAGCGCGCCCTGAAGAAGGCGCGGCGAAACCGGGCCGCCACCGCCGCGATCGCGGTCGCGTCGTTCGCCGCGCTCGTGCTGCTCGGGCTCTTCATCGAGACCCGCCTCACCATCGCCGAGCGCGCGCGGCTCGCCCAGAACCTCGGGCGCGAGGTGGCGCGCATGGACGAGATGGTGCGCCTCTCGAGCGCGATCCCGCTGCACGACACGACGCCCACGAAGAGGCTCCTCAGGAAACGCATGGCGGCCATCGAGACGGAGTCCCGCCGCGTGGGCCGCGCGGGAGTCGGCCCCGGGCTCTACGCGGTGGGCCGCGCGCATCTCGCGCTGGGCGAGGACGCCAAGGCCCGCGACCACCTCGAGCGGGCCTACCGCAGCGACTACACCGATCCCGACGTCGCCTACTCGCTGGGGCTCGCGTTCGGACGCCTCTACAAACGCGAGCTCGAGAGGCTCGACGCGGTGCGCAACCCCGAGATCCGCGAGACCCAGAGGAAGCGCATCGAGAGGGATTTCCGCGCCCCGGCGCTGCGCTACCTGAAGGAGGGCCGCGAGGCCGCCGTCGAGGCCCCCGAGTACGCCGAGGGGCTCCTCGCGTTCTACGAGAAGCGCGAGGACGAGGCCCTCGGCAAGGCCCGCGCCGCGCTCGAGCGCGCCCCCTGGCTCCACGAGGCCAAGCTCCTCGAGGCCGAGGTGCTGCTCGCGCGCGCGAACCGTCTGCGCGACGAGGGCAAGGACGAGGCCGCGGGCACCGCGTACACCGTGGCCGAGGGCGCCTTCCTCGAGGCGCGCGAGATCGGGTCCTCGGACGTGCGGGTCTTCGAAGGGCTCCTCTCGACGTACGCCAACGACCTCCAGATGCGCGTCTACGGCAAGGGCGGCGACATCGCGACGCTCGTCGAGAAGGCGCGAAAGGCTGCGGCCGACGCGAGCCTCGCCGACCGCGAGCGGAGCCTCGCGCCCGAGCGGCTCTCGTGGGTGCTCCGCGCCGCGGGCGACTACGAGAACCAGAACGGCCGGGATCCGCTCCCCGCCTGGAACGAGGCCGTCGCGAGCGCCCGCGAGGCCATCGAGCGGGACGGAGAGAACGCCCAGGCCTTCCGCCACCTCGGCACCGCGCTGCAGGTGATCTCCGCGGCGGAGGAGAAGAAGGGCGGCGACCCCAGGGAGCGACTCGTGGAGGCGATCGCGGCCTACGAGAAGGCCGTCGCGCTCTCGCCGAACGACGCCTCGA
>JAEUQS010000679.1 GCA_016789625.1 Acidobacteriota bacterium
CGACGGTCAAGGCGCTCCGGCGGACCCGGCTCATCGAGCTCTCGCGGCCGGGCTGGGAGGCGCTGGTGGCGGAGCGGCCGGAGACGGCGCTCGCGCTCGCCCGCGTCGTCATGCAGCGCCTGCAGGACTCGCTCGCGCGGCGCTCGTCGGCCGCCGGGGCGTCCAGCGTCGTCGTGGTGCCGCTCTCTCCGGGAGAGGCGACGCGCTTCGCGGCCCGCCTCGCCGGCGCGCTCTCCGTCCACGGGCCGACGCTTCACGTCGACGAGGGCCGGGCGCGGGGAATGATGGGCAGCGCGCTCTTCGACGACGAGGGCGCGCCGCGAGTCGCCACGCTCCGCTTCCTGGGCGAGCTCGAAGAGGAGCACCGGTTCCTCGTATACGACACCGGGCCGAGCGCGACGCCCTTCGCGCGGCTCGCGCTCTCCCAGGCCGATCGCGTGCTCCTCGTTGCCGACGTTGCCGACGCCCGGGACGGCGAGGAGGCCCGCGCCATCGAAGAGGAGCTGCCTCGCGGCGACACCGCACCCCGCACGGAGCTCATCCTCCTCGGGGGCGGCCCCGGGGCGACGGCCCGCTGGCTGAGACCGCGCTCCGTCGCCGCGCACCATCACCTCGCGGACGATCCGGCCGATCTCGCCCGGGTCGCGCGGTTTCTCGCGGGACGCGCCGTGGCGGTGGTTCTGTCCGGCGGCGGAGCCCGCACCCTGTCGCATCTCGGGGCGCTCCGCGCGATCGAGGCTCTCGGCATTCCCGTCGACCTCGTGGGCGGCTCCTCGGGAGGCGCGATCATCGCGGCCCTGTTCGCGGCCGGCCTGCCCCACGAGGAGCGCGTGCGCCTCACGCGGCGCGGGTTCCTCGAGTCGGGCTCGCTGCTCCGCCCCGTGATGCCCCTCAACGCGCTCCTCTCGAGCCGGCCGTTCGAGCGGCTCCTCGAGGGGATGTTCGGAGACGCCGCGGCCGAGGACCTGCGGCGGCCCTGGTTCGCCGTCGCGACCAACCTTTCGCGGAACCGGGTCGAGGTGATGCGCACGGGCACGCTTCGCGACGCGCTCCTCGCGGGGATGGCCGTACCGGGAATCGGAAGTCCCGTGGTGCGGGGCGGCGACCTCCTCGTGGACGGCTGCGTCGCGAGCATCCTGCCGTCGGCCGTCGCCCGATCTTTGGATGCCGGCGTCGTCGTCGGCATCGACGCGAGCAACCGGTCGGGGCTGCGGACCTCAGCCGGGGGACGCGTGTTCAACCGGAGCGGCCTGCCGAGCCTCATCGACGTGCTCCTCGCCTCCGCCCTCTATGGCCGCGACGCCGAGGCCGAGGCGTCTGCCTGCGACGTGGTGGTGCGTCCCGCGCTCGCCGGCATCGAGACGCTCGACTTCGCGCGCCTTTCCGAGATGGCCCACCTCGCCGAGGAGGAGACGCGCCGCGTTCTGGAGCCCTGGTGGAAGGTGCGAACGGCGTGACGCCGCTCTACCACCACCTGGACCCCCTGTGGTCGCGGGTACCGGCGCCCGCGCGGGCGGTGCTGGAGAAGGAGACCATCGCCGGCCTCACGGCGCTCCGCATGGAGCGGGTGTGGTTCGGACGCGAGCTGCTTTCGGTCTACTGCTACGCCGTGGGCGACACGCTCGTCGACACCGGGCTCCCGTGCGTGAAGCGGCGGCTCGTGGATTTCGCGAAGGGCGCGGGCATCCGTCGCGCGCTCGTGACGCACCACCACGAGGACCACGCCGGGAATGCCGGAGCGCTCGCTCGCGAGGGCCTCGAGGTCCTCACCTCGGACACCGGCACCCAGATCCTCTCGAAGGATCTCCCGATCCGTTTCTACCAGCACGTTCTCTGGGGGAAGGCGGAGGCCGCGCCCGCGACGGCGCTGCCCGAGCGGATCGCCCTCGGCCCGTGGGAGGCTCACGTCATTCCGGCCGCGGGCCATGCCGTGGACCAGGTGGCCTTCTTCGTGCCGTCGCAGGGCATGCTCTTCACCGGGGACGCGTTCGTGGCCGAGAAGATCAAGGTCTTCCGCAAAGACGAAGACTTCGCCGAGACGGTCGCCACGCTGGAGCGCTTCCTCACGCTCGACTTCGACGTTCTCCTCTGCGCGCACCGTCCGAAGGAGAAGGACGGCCAAGCCGCCATCCGCGCCAAGCGCGACTGGATGCGCGAGATCGAGGGCCGCGTGAACGACCTGCGGGCCAAGGGAGCCGGCGTCCCCGAGATCGTGGCGCGGCTCCCCATCCGCACCACGAACGCGTTCTACAAGCTCACGTTCGGGGACGTCTCCACGGCCAACATGGTCCGCTCGATCCTCGGGGAGCGCTTCGTGAGGCCGGAGTTGTTGGGGATCCCGAAGGGATCCCAGGAATCCCCCTCGCTTCCGTGTGGGCTCTAGAATCGCCGCCCGCTCGCGATCCATCGGGTCGACGAGCGCGATCGAGAGAACGAACATGACCGAACCCACAGCAACCGCTCCGGCCCCCGAGCCCGAAAAGAAGCTCACGCTCGCGGGAACCCCCACGTCCCCCGACTTCATCCGCGAGATCGTCATCGAGGACCAGGCCTCCGGAAAGCACGGCGGCCGCGTCGTGACGCGCTTCCCGCCCGAGCCGAACGGCTACCTGCATCTGGGCCACGCCAAGTCGATCTGCCTCAACTTCGGCCTCGCGAAGGAGTTCGGCGGCCGCTGCCACCTCCGCATGGACGACACGAACCCGGCCAAGGAGGAGATGGAGTACATCGAGGCCATCCACCGCGACGTGGCCTGGCTGGGCTTCTCGTGGGGCGAGCACGAGTACTACGCGTCGGACTACTTCGAGAAGCTCTACCAGCACGCTGAAACGCTCATCCTCCGCGGCCTGGCCTACGTCGACAGCCTCTCGGCCGACGAGATCCGCGCGCACCGCGGCACGCTCACGGCACCCGGCAAGAACAGCCCGTATCGCGACCGCTCGATCGAGGAGAACCTGGACCTCTTCCGGAAGATGCGCGCGGGCGAGTTCCCCGACGGCGCGCACATCCTCCGCGCGAAGATCGACATGGCCTCGCCCAACATCACGATGCGGGATCCCGCGCTCTACCGCATCCGCCGGCACACGCATCCCCGCACCGGCGACGCGTGGTGCATCTACCCCATGTACGACTACGCCCATCCGCTCTCGGACGAGCTGGAGGCCGTGACTCATTCCGTCTGCACGCTGGAGTTCGAGGCGCACCGGCCGCTGTACGACTGGCTCCTCGTCTCGCTCGACACGCCCAACCGTCCGCAGCAGATCGAGTTCGCGCGGCTCAACCTCACGTACACGGTGCTCAGCAAGCGGCGGCTCCTCGAGCTCGTGAACGGGAAGTTCGTGAACGGCTGGGACGATCCGCGCATGCCCACGCTCTCGGGCGTGAGGCGACGGGGCTTCACGCCGGAGGCGATCCGCGCGTTCTGCGAGCGCATCGGGGTCGCCAAGCGCGACAGCATGGTCGACGTCAGCCTCCTCGAGCACGCCGTGCGCGAGGACCTCAACGCCCGCTCGCCCCGGGTCTTCGGCGTGCTGCGTCCCGTGAAGGTCGTGATCGAGACGTATCCCGAGGGGGAGGTCGAGCACTTCGACGCGGTGAACAACCCCGAGGACCCCTCGGCCGGAACGCGGTCCGTGCCGTTCTCCCGCGAGCTGTACATCGAGGCCGACGACTTTCGCGAGGACCCGCCCAAGAAGTTCTTCCGCCTCGCGCCCGGCCGCGAGGTGCGGCTCCGCTACGCGTACCTCGTCACGTGCAAGGAGGTCGTCAGGGACGCCGAGGGGAACATCGTGGAGATCCGCTGCACGCACGATCCCGCGAGCCGGGGCGGCAACGCGCCCGACGGCCGCCGCGTGCAGGGCACCATCCACTGGGTCTCCGCGGCGCACGCCGTCGACGCCGAGGTGCGGCTCTACGACCGGCTCTTCTCGGTGGAGAACCCGAACGCCGAGGAGAGCTACCTCGACAAGCTGAACCCGGCATCGCTCGAGGTTCTGCCCCACGCCAAGCTGGAGCCCTCGCTCGCGGGGAAGCCCGCGGGGTGGCTGTGTCAGTTCGAGCGGCTGGGCTACTTCTGCGCGGATCCCGACGGCACGCCCGGGAAACCCGTCTACAACCGCACGCTGACGCTCAAGGATTCGTGGGCGAAGATCGAGGCCAAGGGATGAGCGGCGCCCCATGCTGTTCACCCGTGAGGCCTTGGAGGATCTCCTCCGTCTCCATGACCTGAGCTACGGGCTCTTTCGGTGGGTGGGCTCTTCGCTCTCGGGCGGGAGCCTGTCGTTCGCGGTGGTGCATGGCGCTACGGACTCCGCGGCGGCGGCGGAAGAATGGATCTCGCGAAACCTCGACAACCTTCCGCGCGAGCTGCGTCCTCGGCGGGGCGATCTCGTTCCGCTCTCGCACCTCTTCGCGTCGTTCCTCACGACCTCGTTCGTTCTTCCCGCGGCGCCAGGCGTCTTTCGGGACGACGGGAGCTGCCGCTGTCCCTGCTGCACGTACCTCGTGGCGGCGCACCGGCTCGTGCTCCGGAATCCGACGGCGAAGGACAAGGTCCAGGCGGAGAAGCTCCAGATCCTGTGCCTCGAGGCTCTGTCCGAGAGCGAAGGTGTGCCGCTTTCCGTGGAGCTGCGAAAGGGCGTCCCGGCGGATCCCGTGCTCGGCCAGGACCTCGCGCACCTGAGCTACGCGTTCGAGCTGCGGCGCCGGAGCGAGTACGCGAGCCAGGGCACGGCCGTCCTCGCGATCTGGCGCTCGATCGCGTGGGAGAACGGACGGCTGAAGAAGAAGTTCGCGCTGTCGCCCGAGCGGATCCTCGAAGCGCAGGCCCGGCTCGCGGCCGCTGTCGTCGCCGCCTGAGCAGTGACGGAGAACACCGGACCTCCTTCCCGGTCTTGACCGTGCGTAAACGCGGCTCTAGGTTGAGTCAATTCGTCACGAATCCGTCGGCCGCACCACGAACCAACAAGAAACCGGAGGAGAAACACCCATGAGCTCGAAGTCCCTCAAGGTCGCGTTCGTCGTCCTGGCGCTCTGCGTCTCAGGGTCCGCCCTGGCCGAGAAGAAGGTCAAACGCACTGAGAAGAACCCCAGCCCCGGGTCGGGCTGCGCCACGCAGGAGCAGGCCTGCCTCAGCACCGCGGGGGCCGGCTGCAAGACGCAGTCCTGCAAGGACCAGAAGGCCGACGGCTGCACCAAGGCCGACAACGACTGCGTGAACAAGAACCCTTCCCCGAACTGATACGGGACTGGCGGGGGCGCCCGTGACGGCGTCCCCGCCGGTTCAGGTCCCCATCCCGGGTTTCGCTTCGGTGTCCTCTTCGGTACCCGTCGACTGTGAACGCCTCTGGTGCCCGCCGTGCGCACCCTGGTATCTTTCGCTCGGGGAGGGTGCCAGATCATGAAATGCCCGACGTGTATTCGGTCGCGGCCGGAGGCCTGTCATGCGAACCGTGCCTGACCCCGCATGGCTCCCGGTGGAAGTGTTCCGAACCGAGGATTCCGATCTGGCGGGGGCCGCCGAGTCGGCCCTGGACGACGCAGGCATCGCGTTCGTCACCAAGAAAGTCTTCGCGGGCGAGGACGAACCTCCGTTCGCCGTGGCGCAACCGCAGACCGCGCGCAAGTACGTCTTCGTGGTGGCCGGTGAGTCGGCTCGGGAGGCCCGTCAGGCCATCCGCCGGCTGCCGCTGCCGTTCAAGAACCGCTAGATCCTTTCCGTAGCTCGAATCGATCCCGTCGTTTCACGCCTCCGCGCGAACGCCTCGATCGCGCTCCGCGCCCCGAGCGTCGCGACGGCGAGGAGAGTGAGGACGGACGCGACCGCGAAGGCCGCCGGGAAGCGGTACTCGTTGTAGAGGATCTCGATGTGCAGGGGCAGCGTGTTCGTGAGCCCCCGCACGTGGCCCGACACCACCGAGACCGCGCCGAACTCGCCCATCGCGCGCGCGGCACAGAGCATCACGCCGTAGATCACGCCCCACTTCACGTTGGGGAGCGTCACGCGAAAGAAGATCTGCCAGCCGCTCGCGCCCAGGAGGTGCGCGGCTTCCTCTTCTTCCGTGCCCGCGGCCTGCATCACGGGCAGCACCTCGCGCGCGATGAGAGGGAACGTCACGAAGAGCGTCGCGAGGACGATTCCGGGCACCGCGAAGATGACCTTCAAATCGTGCGACGCGAGCCAGGGGCCCAGCCAGCCCTGGCGGCCGAAGAGGAGCACGAAGACGAGGCCCGAGACGACGGGCGACACCGCGAGCGGAACGTCGATGAGCGCGAGGAGGAGGTTCTTCCCGCGGAACGTGAACTTCGCGATCGCCCAGCTCGCCGCGAGGCCGAACACGAGGTTGAAGGCCACGGCGCATCCCGTGACGAAACCGGAGAGCTTCAACGCGGCCCACGCATCGGGCTCCCTTATCGCCGCGAGGTAGGCCGTGAGCCCGGCCTTCAGCGCCTCGATGAACACGGCCGCGAGCGGCACCACGAGAAAGGCACCCAGGAAGAGCAGCGCGGCGCCCACGAGGGCGTACCGCACGACTCGCGGCTCGGTGTGCGCCGTCCGGGCGGCGAGAGGCGGCAGCGTTCCAACGACGCTCATCGGGCCGCTCCCGTCGCCGCGCCCCATCCGGACGCCTTGAGCTGGAGGCCGTTGATCGCGAGGAGGAGCGCAAGCGAC
>JAEUQS010000680.1 GCA_016789625.1 Acidobacteriota bacterium
AGGCGATCGAGGCGGCCCGTTGAACCTCGCGCCGAAGGCCATCCTTCGGCCCGCGATCGCGCTCTTCGCTCTCGCGACCGCTCTCGCCCTGGCCGTCTACGGCCGCACGCTGACGCTGGCTTTCGGCTGGGACGACATGGACTACCTCCACGTCGCGGCCGACGCCCTCTCCGGCAAGTCCCCGCTCCTCGAGACGATCTTCCGGCTGCATCAGGAGCACCTGATGCCCGTGTCGCGCGTCCTCTTCCATCTCAACCTCGAGCTCTTCGGCGCGGTGACGGCCTTCCCCGTGCGGCTCGCGACGCTGCTCTTCCACGCCCTGGCCGCAACGGGGATGGCGCGCGTGGCCCGGCGGCTCATCGGCCCCGGGCTCGCTGGCCCCGCGGCCGCGCTCGCCTATGTGGTCCCGGCCGGGTTCTCCTCCATGTGGCTCTGGATCCCCTCGGGCGGCGGCATCCCCATCGGGCTCGCCGGCATCGCCTGGGCCTCGGTGGCCGCCGTGTACCAGGAGGACCTCGGCCGGAGGCGGGCGCTCCTCCTCGCGGGGCTCGCGATGGCGTTCGCGCTCCTCTCTGAGAACACCATGGTGCCGCTCCTCGCGACGCCGTGGCTCCTCTGGCACCTCGTGCGTGCCCAGAGCGGCGGCCCCCGGAAACCCGATATCGCGTTCACTCTGCTCTCCGGGTCTCTCGCGCTCGCGCTCGTCGCGCTCTTCGCGAAGCTGTACCAGAAGACGGCCGGCGGCGGGCCCCCGCTGGACCTCACGGCCGGCGTTCCACGGGCCGTCTTCCTCCTGCTCTCGGCGCCGTTCCGGTATCTCTTTCCCGGTCTCCTGCTTCAGTACGAGCTGAGCAGCGACCGGCGCGTCTTCCTTTCGACCTGTGCCTTCGGCGTCGTCCTCCTCGCGTCTCTGGGCATCGCACTCCTCCTCGCGACGCGTGGCCGCCGCGTTCAGCTCGCCATGCTTCTGGCAGTGGCGTCGGGCCCCTGCGCCTGGGTCACGGTCGTGGGGATCGCGCGCTTCAAGACCTCGTTCTGGGACCTCTGGTACCAGGACCGCTACTACTTCCCTTTGCTCCTCCCCGCGTCGTTCCTGGCCGCACTCCTCGTGGACGCCGCGGCGCGCTCCCTGCGGGGATCGGAGCGTCGCGTCGCGCTAACCCTCGCGCTCGCCGCCGTCGCGGCTTTTCTCATGGCCCATCGCTCGGCGCTCCACTCGCGGGTCTCGTTCGGGATCTTCGAGGCGCACGAACGGCGCATTGCCTCGCTCGCGCGGCTCGTCGCGCTGCTCGACGCGCGGCCCGGCGGAGCGGCCACGTTTCCCGACGGACGGCTTTCGTTCCCCGACATCCACAACGGGCGGATCTCGAGCCGTCTCCTTCTCTACGGCCTCGTCCCGAATCCGCCGCGCGGCCTGACGCTCGGCAGCCCGACGTCCGAGGACGAGGCGTCCCTCAATGCCGTCCTCGCGGAGTGGGGCCGGCGGGAAGGCGACGGCCCGTCGCAGATCGCGATCCGAGCCGGCCGCATCGAGGCGCTGGGCGCCGGGCCGGTCGCGGACTTCCGCACGGGCGGGCACGACGTGAACGTGATCTCCGGCCTTTACGCCTGGGAAGGCTCCTGGCGGTGGATTTCGGGAGAAGGCCACCTGCGGCTCACGCTCGCCGGAAGCCGCCTTTCCCTCCTCGTCGCCGCGCCGTCCACGAAGATCCTGGCCGCGAACCCGGAGTGGAAGAGCCTCGTGCTCCGGCTCGCCGTCCTGGATCCCGCGACGGGCGCGCGCGTTCCGCTGGAGGACGTCACCCTCACGGGGGACGCTCCGCAGCTCGTGGAGCGCAGCCTGCCGGCGGACTTCGTCGCGAGGTACCGGAACGCCGGGATCGAGCTCGTCCTTTCCAGCCCCACGGTGTGGCGGCCGAGCACGGTGCTCCCGGGCTCGACCGACGGCCGGGACCTCTCGGTGATGCTCTACAGCGCCGGCTTCGGCGGGTGAGGCGGCGGCCCCACGCGAACCGGGCGCTCCACGGGAGGCGAGCCGCGCATCCAGAACCAGGTGATGTTCTCCTCCACCGCGTCGAAGACGAGCTTCGCGGGTCCTTCCGCTGCCGGAACGACGGGGACCTCGAGCGTCCGCGTCTCGCCCGGCAGGAGCGGCGCTCCGAGAGGAACGTGCGTTCCCTCCTGACCCCAGCCCCCCGCGGGGCCCACGAGCCGCCACGCGACCCGCACCCCTTCGTCGAACGGCCGCCGCGAGGGATTCGTCACCGTGACGCGGTAGGGAACCGGCACGCCGAGGGCGAGTTCCGCTGGCCCCTCGGCCGAGAGCACGGCCGCCGAGCCCCGCGGGAGCCCGAGGGGAATGCACGAGCAGGTCGCGACGGCCCTCACGGCCTCGGGGTCCACCTCGCGGAAGAGGCTCTGGATCCCGAGCGGCTCTTCGCGGTGCGGCACGGCCCAGAACGCGAGGAACTCCCGGAACGCGAGCGCGTCGTCCCGCTCGAGGAGAAAGCCCACCTGCGCCGGGAGCTCCATCGCCCGGTTCCTCACCGTCCCGGCGTCCCACGGACGGCGCGTGATGGAGAGGTGCTTCGTGAAATGCGATATCGGGTAAAGGGGCGTGCCGACGATCTTTCCCTTGGAGAGAAACGTCGTCTTGTAGGCCGTGTGGTAGTTGCCGTAGAGGGCCGTGATCCCCCGCTGGGAGAGCTCGGCGATCGCGTCGTCGGACGGTGTCGGCGGCCTCGACCAGGGCTCGCCGCGCATGTCGGGGGCGTCGGCGAACCCCTTGCCCCACAGCGCGACGAGCGCGAGCGCGAGGGCGCCCTTCGGCAGCCATCCGGCGCGGGGTGAGGCGAGGAGCGCGCCCGCGAGCGGCGGGAGCGTGATGGCGAGCGCGAGGAGGTAGCGCGGATCGTCTCCGAGGTAGTCGGTCCGCTTCATCGCGAGGGACAGGAGCGGCACCGTGAGCGATGTGAGCACGAGGACGAGACCCGCCGGGCTGGCGGGCTCTCCCTTCCGGGACGCGAGCCGCAGGCCGTAGACGAGCAGGCCCGCGAAGAGCAGCCAGGAGACGATGACGGCTCCGGGAAACGCCTCCTCGAACTTCCAGAGCGACCGGCCGCCGAGCATCACCGGCAGGCCGTGGGACACGAGGGCCTTCAACGTCTCGAGCGGCATCGCGCCGGCCGCGGAGCCCTCCTCGGTGCGGAGGCTCGCGAACTTCGTGACGAAGACGTTGCGCAGCCACCACGGGAAGCTGCCCGCGAGAAAGGCCAGGCCGAGGAGCGCGACGCGGCCCGGGGAAAGCGCGCGCCTCACGTGCGGAAACGCGAGAAGAGCGAGCGCTCCCGGCCCCACGGCGATCCAGAGAGGGTGCGTCCACCAGCCGAGACCCGAGGCGACGCCGAGGAGGAGGAGCGCGGGCAGGACCCGGCCTCCCTTGCGCGCTTCGGATTCGAAGAGGACGAGCGCCGCGAGCGTCGCGGCCATGAAAAGGAGGAGCGGCCCGTACACGCACACGGAGCTGAGGGCCTTGTAGAAGAGGAACGGCGGCCCGAGGCCCACGACCACGGCCGCCCCGAGCGCGGCCCGCGATCCGAACCCGATATCGGTCATCCGCACCACCACGAGGAGCGTGAGGAGGAGGAGTACCGCGAGGCCGGCGCGGTTCGCGAGCCGGGTCTCCCCGAGCACCTGGAAGAAGACCGACGTCCAGTACACCTCGAATGTCCCCGCGTACTCGATGCCGTTCATGAAGACGGGCCGCTCGCCCGCGAGGACGTCCTGGGCCATGAGCGACACGACGGCCTGGTCCCCGTTCCAGGGGATGCGGCCCGTCTTCCAGAGCGCCCCGGCCATGAGGACGCCCAGGAGGAGCACGAGGGCATACGGGGCCCCGGAGAGCCGGAGCCCCGGACGGGGATCGCTCATCGAGGCGTCAGGGAGGGGGCGCGGAGCCGCCCAGGAAGATGTAGAGGTTCAGGTGGAACGAGTCGGCCGCCGTCTGCGCGCCGTTGCCGTTCGAGTCGCCGTTGCACAGCGAGGCCGTCGGGGAGCCCCCCAGGAAGACCGCGAGGTTCAGATAGAACGAATCGGCTCCGGTCAGGGCGCCGTTGTTGTTCGCGTCGCCCCGCAGAGCGAAGGAGAACGCGTTGGTCAGGGTTCCCACCTGGTTTCCGGGATTCGTGACCACGACGTTTCCGAGGCCGCTGTACGTGAGGGGCGGCGTACGGGCCGTCGTGGTGCACGTGATCTGCGTGGCGCTGAGCGTTCCGACCGTGCAGGGCGTGCCGAGGAGCGTCACGGTGGCCCCCGCGACGAAGTTCGACCCCGTGATCGTCACGACGCGGCCGCCGGTCGTCGAGGCGCACGAAGGCGTGATGCCGTTCACCGTGGGCGGGCCGCCGCCGGCGACGCAGGCCGGGGTACCGGGAAACAGGCCGTTGCGCGCCACCTCGCGCCGGAACGCGGGCCAGGGACGGCCCCCGGCCGCGGGGACCTTGGCCTGCCACACGTTGAGCGTCGCGCTCGTGAAGCTCGGGAACGGGCTGGGAGTCATCGCATAGAGCTTGCCGTCGGTGTCCAGGAACGCGCCGGTCATCGTGCCGGTGCCGAAGAAGGAGAACTTGCCCGCCTGATGGCCTCCGTCGTCCGAGAGCTGCGTTCCCGTGTTGGAGAAGACCGCCATCTCGCCGTTCGTCGGAACGAGGATCTCGAGGTTCGCGTCCCCGACGACGTCGGCGACGATGGGGTCCCCCGCCGAGAACGTCACGCCGAAGTAGTCCTTGGGGGTGCGCTTCCAGAGCTGCGTCCCCGCTCCCGTGAAGGCGTAGACGTTGTAGGTCGTCGGGGGCGCGGGCTGCTCGCCCACGGCGTCGGTCGCGATGACGTCGAGGATGCCGTCGCCGGTGATGTCCGCGAGGGCCGGCGACCGCTCGACGTAGCCGTCGGTCGTGACGGGCCAGCCGGCGAGCTGCGTCCCATCGCACTTGAACGCATAGAGCCGCTTGAGCCGGTTCTGCCAGAAGCGGCCCGTTCCGATCACGATCTCGGGCTTGCCGTCGCCGTCGATGTCGCCCACCGAGGGCGCGCTGGCCATGATCTGGTCGACGCAGACAGGGAATCCCGGGTAGGCGTTCCCGTTCGCCCGGAACACGCGGAGGCAGCCTCCGTCGGGGGTGTTGTGCGGCGCTCCCTCGAGGTGCGCGTCCACGCCGATGATGACCTCCTTGCTCCCGTCGGAGTCGAGATCGTGGAGCACCGGCGACGAGAAGATCGTGTCGCGGACGAACTGCGGCCAGCCGGCCCGGTCGTTGCCGGTCGCGCCCTCGACCACGTAGACCCGCGCGTCGAGAGCGCCGATGGCGACCTCGATGCTCCCGTTGCCGTCGAGATCCCCGATCGCCGCGGTGCCGGGCACGCCGTCGGTGAGGGTGCCGTTGTAGGGGTCGAAGTCCATCGTCACTCGCTGCCAGAGGAGGGAGCCGTCCCTTCTGTAGGCGCGGAACCCGCCGGCCTTCGTGGGCTCGGCGGCGGACCCGTATCCGATGACGATCTCCGGGATTCCATCGCCCGTGAGGTCCCCGATCGCGGGGCTCGAGACGAGGTCCGCGGGCAGGGTCACGGGGAAGCCCGTGGCGAGCGCCCCGTCGCTGGCCCGGATGACATACAGCTTTCCGGCCTTCGTGCCGAAGATGACGCTCTTGCCTCCCGCGAGGCCCAGGTCAGCCACCGCGAGGTGTCCATGCACCTCACCCTCGTTGGCCGCGCCCACGGCCGTCACGAACTGGGACGGACCTCCGTTCGGCGGGCAGCAGGGTTGCCCATTGCAGGTGCCTCCGAAAGGCTGGCATTGAGCCTCGACCCGGAGGGCCGGGGCGCCCGAGGAGACGAGGACCGCCAGAAACGCGAGAGCCGCTCGTGAAGTGTGCATCGGATTTCTCCGGTGCCATTCTACGAGCGGCTCACCTTCAGCCGAGGACTTTCCCGAGTTCCCATCCCCGGCGGGGGCCTGGGGGGATCGAGAAACCCCCAGGATTACATCCCCGGTGGGGGGTCTGGGGGATCGAGAAACCCCCAGGATTACATCCCCGGTGGGGGGTCTGGGGGGATCGAGAAACCCCCAGGATTACTTGAAGTACCCGGTCACATCCAGGATGAGGTGCGCGCCATCCACGCCCGTGGTGCCGTAGGGCGAGTTGAGGTACGTCGTCATATCGAGCGTCGCAGCAGCGGCCAGAGGCACGATGGCTCCGTTGGCGAGGGCGAGATCCGACGGCGTGAAATTGATCGTGGAGACGAGGGGCGAGGTGCCGCCCGTCGGGTAGAAGCGGAAGTCGCCGAACGTCGTCGGCAGCGTGATCGTCGCGTTGATCGAGACGGCCTTCGCGTCCGCAGGAACTCCGCAGAGCCCCTTCACCGTGAACGTGCGGAGAGACCGGACGTAGACGGGCACACCGGGGCAGTTCTCGGTGGGAGCGCCACCCGGGCAGAGCCCCGGACGGGTATCCACGAAGCGGCACGGAGTGACCGCGTAGTACTGGAAGGGACCGCCGGTCGTCTGGGCTTCGGCCGGGGCTGCCAGGACCGCCGCGAACGCTCCCGCGAGGATGAATGAACCAATGAAGGACGAGAGCAGCTTCTTCATGAGAGACCTCTCCTTATCGCTTATCGCGAAAACTAACCTAGTCGGGTGTCGACGTCAACACGTTCGGGGTCGAGCCGGGCCTCGACCCCGGTCGAGGTTTCCATGAGAGTCCTCACGGAGGAGGGGCCGCGCCCCCCAGGAAGATGTGCAGGTTCAGAAAGAACGTATCGGCGCCCGTGATGGCGCCGTTGCCGTTCGCGTCGCCGTTGCAGAGGCTGGCGGGCTGCGGGCCGCCGAGGAACACGGCGAGGTTCAGGAAGAACGCATCGGCGCCGGTGAGACTCCCGTTGTCGTTGGCGTCCCCCCGGCGCGCGTACGTGAACGCATTGGTCGGGGAGGTGGCGCTGCCGCCCCCCGCCGGATTGGTCACGGCGATGGGAACGCTCTGGTGAGGCGCGCTCGCCCGCGCTCCCGCCGTCACGATGAGGCTCGTGGGGCTGAACGACGTGACGTTCGCCGGAGTGCCTCCGAGCGTCACCGTCACGCCGGAGCGGAAGTCGTTCCCGGAGATCTCGACGGACTTCCCTCCCACCGTGGACGCGCAGGCGGGCAGCGCGCGGGACACCGAGACCGGTGGCTTCCAGCCCAGCTGGACGACCTCGAAGTCGGAGACCTTGAGGCTGTCGAACGCCGGGTTGAGGATCCCGTTGTCCCAGCGGGTGTCGTAGGTCCCCTGGATGTACATGTCGGTGCCGTTGTCCGCGAGGATGAGGCCGTACGTCTTCATGGCCTGGAAGATCCTCCGAAGGGGCGCCGAATAGCCCGAGATGTCCTTCGAGGCCTTCAACCGGAGCCGCATCCCCATGGGCGGCGCGCTCGCGTTGGCGACGCCGGCCTGATGCGACGCCGGGTAGACGTAAGCCTGGTTGGTCGTGTCGGTCGTGAAGCGGAAGGCGTGGAGGATGGGGTCCGACGACAGATACACCTCGTCGTATCGGACGAGGCCCGGGAGGATCGCGAGGCCCGCGGCGTCGGCGCTCGTCCACGTGTCGGGGCGCCTCCGATTCGAGTCCAGGACGTACGCGGCCCCCGAGCCCGCGCGCCACGTGCAGTTGGGACTCCCCTGGGGCAGACAGCGCGTGTTCCACGTTTCGAAGAGGAGGCGGTTGTCCCGGTCGATGATGAGGAGGTGCTTGTCTCCTCCCGCATTGGAGTTTCCGGGCTGCCCGCCTTCCATCCAACGGGCCTCGGTCTTCGCCTGGACGGGGATCGGATACCCGGCCGGCCGACCCGGCGCCCCGACGTCGCTCTGGCTGGCGTAGTCGAAGGCCACGGGCTCGAGCGGCTGGGACCCGGGCACGGTGATGTAGATCATTCCGTAGATGCCGTTCGGGGCGTTGTCGGGGTCGTTTCCGCCGAAATCGGGATGGAGCCCCTTCGTGAGACCGATGAACGAGAGGTAGGCCGCGCTGTTCGTATCGACCGGAGCGCCCGAAACGTCCACGTTCCACCAGTTGTCCCCGGGGAAGAGAGGGAGGGGCCCCGGCATCGTCAGGTTCCGCTCGATCTGCGCGGCCGCGGACCCGGCGAGGACGCAGGCGGAGAGCAGCAGGAGTCTTCTTCCCCAGCGACGCACGTTCATGGCTTCCTCCCCGGAGTGACGCGCCAACGCGAATTCTCACCGTCAGCCGGCGTCACGCCGATCACCTGCGAGCCGCCTTGATGGCCGCGCGCGTCTCGCGCTCGGCCTCGCGACGCTTGATGGTCTCCCGCTTGTCGTGCTGCTTCTTGCCGGTCACGAGGGCGATCTGCGCCTTCACGTGCCGGCCCTTGAAGTAGAGGGAAAGCGGAACGCACGTCGAGCCAGATCTCTGGATGCGCGTCGCGAGCTTCTCGATCTCGCGCTTGTGGAGGAGGAGCTTCCGCTTGCGCTTGGGGTCACCGTTGTTCCAGCTCCCCGCTTCGTAAGGCGCGATGTGGACGCCCTCGAGCCAGGCCTCGCCCCCGGCGATGAAGATATAGCCGTCGGTGAGCGTGCCCTTGCCGTCGCGGAGCGACTTGACCTCGGGCCCGGTGAGCACCAGACCGGCTTCGAGCTTGTCCTCGATGGTGTATTCGTGGAGCGCCCGCCGGTTCTGCGCGATCGCCCGCACGCCCGCGTTCCGCAGGTCGGCGCGGTCCCGTGCCTTCTTCTCTTCCCGCTGGACGCGCGATCTCACGGGTCAGTTCTCCTCGTCGTTCAGATCGCCCACGATACGCACGAAGAGCGGCGCGAGCTCGGGGTCGAACTGGGTGCCCCGCTTCTCGATGAGGATCTCGGCGGCCTGGGAGGTCGTGAGAACCGAGCGGTAGGTCGTGGGCGAGGTCATGGCGTCCCACGCCTCGCAGAGGTGGATGAGCCGCGCGCCGAACGGGATCGTCTCTCCGCGCAGCCCCGCGGGATAGCCGTTGCCGTCCCAGCGTTCGTGGTGGTGCCTCACGAGCGGCGCGATGGGATACGGGAACGCGACGTCCTCGAGCAGGAAGGCCCCCGCGCGCGGGTGCTCCTTCACGAGCCGGAGCTCGTCCTCCGAAAGGCTCCTCTTCGCGTAGAGCTCGTCGTACGCGAGATCCCGCATGCCCACGTCGTGGAGCACGGCGGCCACGGTGATCTGCTCCGTCTCGGTGACCGAGAGGCCGCACTCCTCGGCCAGCTTCCGCGCGAGGCGCGCGACGTTGAAGGAGTGAGTGCGCAGCGCGGCGTATCTCTTGAGGCCGGGCTCCAGGAGCTTGTTCACGAGCCCGCGGTAAGTGTCGCGCAGGCGCGCGCCGCCCCGGATCTCCGAGAGCACGTTCTTCACGAGGAGGTGGATCGGCTTGGTGTCCTCGCGCTCGCCCGGCTGGAGGCCCGGCCGGAAGACGATCGAGAGGATCGCGACCCACTGGGGCGAAACCGCGATCACCGAAGACTGGATGGCCGCCACGTCCTCGCTCGTGAGCCGGGGAGCGGCCTCACGGCCCGGCAGGACGATGGGGTGGAACGTCCTCACCCCGGAGAAGCCGAACGACGCGCCGGCCCGCGCGAAGACCTTCGCGAGGTTCTCGAGGAGCGGCGCCTCGATCTCGTCGGCGGCGCTCCGGGAGGCCAGGTTGATCTCGATGCCCCGCGGCTCGAACGTGGAAAGGGCCGCGGCCGCGACGCCCGGCAGCAGGAGGCAGGTCT
>JAEUQS010000691.1 GCA_016789625.1 Acidobacteriota bacterium
GAGCGGCGAGGATCGCGTCGACCGACGCGACGTCCTTCGGGTTCGCGGCAGGGCGCGGCGCGGCCGACTGCTTCGCCACGAAGGCCGTGAGGAGGGTGTTGAACGTCTCGGCCTTGTCGAGCATCACGAAGTGGCCCGCGCCCTCGAGCACCTGATAGTCGACGCCCGGCGCGATCTTCTTCACGTGGGCCTCGTAGTCCGCGGTCCAGTAGGGCGACCGGGCGTTCAGGACGAGGAGCGGCACCGGAATCGGATCGTTGCCGCGGAAGGCTTCCTCGTCGGTCATGCCGCGCATCGCGCTCACGGCCACCGACTGCTTCACCGCTTGCATCGTGGCCTTGACCTCTTCCCTGAGGGCGGGAGGCGTGTCCTTGGTGAACATCGAGTCGACCATCGCACCGATCGTGGCCTGGTAGGACGGGCTCTCGTAGAGACCCACGAACGCGGCGGCCTGCTCCTTCTTGAGGCCCAGGCTCCGGAGCGCTCCGTCCACGGCGACGAGCGCCTTCACGCGTTTCGGATCGAGCCGCTGCGTTTCGCGCACGATCGGAACGCCCATGCTGTGCCCCACGAGCACGGCCTCCTCGACACCGGCGTCAACGAGCACGGCGTCCACGGCCTTCGCGAAGTACACGGTGGTGTAGGAGAGGTCGGGCTTGTCGCTCTTCCCGAAGCCAGGGAGGTCCAGATAGATCGCGCGCGTCTTGCCTTCGAGAGCCGGGGCCTGCAGTCGCCAGATCGTGAGGTCGCACGCGAAGCCGTGCACGAACACCACGGCCTTCTTTCCCTCGCCCACGCTCTTGTAATGGACCTTCGCGCCGTCCAGCGTGGCGAAGCGCGAGGTCGCGACGGAGAGCGTGTCGGCTGCGGCGAGCCCGGGCAGGACGGCGGCGAACGCCAGGAGCGGGATCCATTTCTTCATCTCGACCTCTTCGGACGGATTGTGGCTTGCGCGGAGGTTCGGTGACGAGCTGCGGGCGCGACGCGGAGCTCGCCCCTCCCGTTGAGGCGGAACCCGGCCCAGTGAAACGGGTGGCCCAGCGCGGCGTGCTCGCGAGGCTCGACTGAGCCGACCGCAAAGACTCGTCGAGGGCGAGCCCTGCGATGAGGTTTCGGTGGAAGGCGGTCATGAAGGCCTCGGTGGCCTCGTCGGAGATGCGCCACGAAGACGAGAGAACCGCCCCGGCGCCGGCCTCCAGAAAGAATCACGAGAGGTCGAAGGAACCTTCGGCCATGGCGATCCACTCCGAGCCCGGACCCGTCTCGCCGCCGGACAGCACGCGGCCCATGGCGACGAGGTCAGGGCGACGTCGAAGCCGAGGCCACGGAGTCTGATGGGACGAGTCACAGGGGAATGCCAGCCGCGTCCAGGGCTTCAAGCTTCCGCGTTATCATCACCGGGTTTCAAGGAGTCACCATGCGTCGACCCGGAACCCTTTCGATCGTCATGAGTCTGGCGCTTACCGCTGCCGGTCTGCCCGCTGCGATCGCGGCGGAGGAAGAGCCGAAGATCCCGTCTCTCGTCGGTCTTTCTGGAAGAGTCACGGTGAAGGGCCTGGAGGGCCAGGAAATCGAGGTGACGAACGGTCGCCTCGTAGCGCCCGGCACGACCATCGAGGTCCACCCCGGTGGGCGCGCCCGGTTGATCTACGGCAATGGGAGTCGGTTCGACCTGAAGCCGGGTACGAAGCTCGTTCTCGGAAACCAACCTCCGAAGGCGTCGGAGACGATCGTGCCCCTCGAGGGAACGTCCAGCGCGCTCGTCCTCCAGCCCATCGTGAAGTCGCCGGCCGTCACTTCCGGTCAGGCCGTGGTCCGATTGCGCGGAAAACGGATCGATGGATTCGAGACCACTGTTTTCGGTGACACGGTCACCGTGACGTTCAACCCGGTTCGCGACGGGGCCCACTATCGCGTCGAGGTCGAGGCCAAAGGAGCCGTCCTCTTCCGGCAGGTCGTGTCCGAGCCGCGGATCGTGATTCCGCGCGCGGCACTGGGCGAGGCGCGCGCCTTCAACGCGGACGAGCTTCGCTGCGTGGTGCGGACCCACGATGCCGCGGGAGATCTGCTCGAGGGCTCCGTCCCGTTTCCCTGGGGGCCAGAGGCTTCCCCGAGACCATGACCCCCGCTCGCTTCCGGTCCCCCCGAGTTCCCCGCACCGTTCTGGCCATCGGACTCCTCGCACTTCCCTCGTTGGCCACCAAGGACGCGGCGGCAGACGACCTGACCATTCCCTCCCTCGTGGGACTCGCCGGAAAGGTCACCGTGACGGGAGTCGAGGGCCGGGAGGTGGAGGTCACCGGCGGCCGTTTCGTGGCCCCCGGGACGACCATCGAGGTGCACCCAGGGGGCCTCGGCAGGCTGATCTACAGGAATGGGAGCCGCTTCGATCTCAAGGGCGGAACGCGCCTCGTCCTCGGAAACGAACCGCCGAAACCGACCGCGACGATCGTGCCCCTCGAGGGAAGCTCCAGCGCCCTCGCTCTCCTGCCCCTGCTCGCCTCGCAACCCGGCGCACCCACCGCTGCCAGGGTGCGAGGAAAGAAGGTCGCGGGAATTCAGACGACGTTCGGAGCCGACTTCGTGACGGTGACTTTCGATCCCGTTGCCGGCTCGGTCCATTACCGAATCGAGGTGGAGGCCAAAGGAGCCATCGTATTCCGCGAGGTCGCTTCCGAACCCCGGATCACGATCCCGCGGGCGTCGCTCGGCGAAGCGCGCGCCCTGGACACCGAAGGGTTCCGCTGCGTGGTTCGAACGCACGACGCAGCGGGAGATCTCGTCGAAGGTTCCGTCCAGGTGCCGTGGCCGCGTGCCGAACGCTAGTCACTCGTCCCCCAGGCCTACGAGGCGGAATGCGGCCCAGTTGAACGGATGAGCCCAACGCCGCGAGCCCGACATGGCCGCCTGAGCGGCGTTGAGAGCCTGATCGGGTGAAGCGCCCCTCGAGAGGCTGCGATGGAACCCGGTCATGAACTCCGCCGTCGCTTCGTCGGAGATGCGCCACGACGCAGAGAGGACGGCTCCGGCACCCGCCTCCAGGAAGAATCGCGAGAGGTCGAGAGAGCCTTCGGCCATCGCGATCCATTCCGAGCCTGGGCCTGTCTCGCAGCCCGAGAGAACCACCACATCGGCGCGCAGACGCGGTGCTTCGAGAAACTCCCAGGCTCTCAGAACTCCGTCGTCTGCCGGCTCGGGAGCAGAGGGGTCGCCGTCGACCGGTGTCAGGACGAGGCCCGTGTTGAGGGCGAAGACAGAGCTCGAGACGGCATGGCTTGCGATGTGGAGAACGCGGGCCTTCGCGAACTCCTCGAACAGGGCGCTCCGCGTTGCCTGGGCTCCGAGGTAGAGCCGGGATCGGGAATCCCGCCGCCGGCCCCAGTCCGCGGCGAGGCGCCGCCCTTCGACCGCCGCATCGGGGAGCGCATCGAAGCGCGGGTTTC
>JAEUQS010000692.1 GCA_016789625.1 Acidobacteriota bacterium
GGTCGAACAGTCTTCGTTGGGCGCGACGTCGATCTGGTAGATGCCCTCCGGATCCTGCGCTAGCGTGGTGGTCCACGAGAGAGTGAAGCTGTTGCCCGCGCGCACGTTCGCGGCCGGGACGCTCGTGAAGAGCGGCGTGTCGGGCCGGTCGCAGCTCGACTGCGCGACGACGATGTCGGCCGCGGCCACGCCGCCGCCGAGAGCCGCGGGGAGCGTCGCGGTGATCACGGCGCTGCCGCCCCGGAAGCCCCCGACGTTGAAGCTCGCGCTCGTGGCGTTCGCATTCACCGTGACGGACGCGGGCACGCCGGCCGTGTTGGGATCGGTCGTCGCGATCGCGATCGCCGTCGACATGGACTGCGCGGGCGAGAGGCGCACGGTCATGACACCCGAGCCCCCGTTGAGCACGCGAAGGGAACCGGGATCGAGCGTGATCGTGACGTTCCCCTGCGGCGAGGTCTGCGCGGTGACGGCCGCCGAGTCCTCGCTGACGACCTTGTTCGGGTTGATGGGGTGGGGGTTCGTGAACGTCCGCACCTTGAACGCGTAGTTCGTCGAAGGGCGGAGGTTCCGCACGGTGAAGGAGGAATCCTCCTTGCTCGCCGTGGCACCGGCCACCTGGAACGGCCCCTGCGCCGAGGGCGCCACGAGGATCTCGTAGCCGCCGCCGTCGTCGGTGTAGCGGATGGGCACCCAGCGCACGGTGACCGACGTGCTCGTGGGAATGGTGGTCAGGCCCGGGGGGGCGACCGTCTGCGTCTCGTCGAAGTAGCTGCTCTTCTGCAGCATGAACTCGCGGAGCGCGCCGCTCTCGATGCGCAGCGCGTTCCAGCGCAGGTACAGGCCGTAGCCGTCCTGGAGGTTCGTGAGCTTCGTGAGCTCGGCGGGCAGCTCCCCGCTCAGCTTGTTGCCGTCGGCGTAGAGGAAGCCGAGGTTCGAGAGATCCCCCCACGAGGCGGGCACGTTGCCGTCGATCGCGCAGAACGAGAGGTCGAGGTACCTGAGGTTCGAGGCGCGGGAGAGGCCCGCGGGCAGCGGACCCGTCAGGTCGTTCTCGCTGAGGTTCAGGTCGCGCAGCTCGGGCAGGAGGCCCAGCTCGCCGGGAATCGGCCCCGAGAGGTCGTTGAACGAGAGGTTCAGCTCGGTGAGGCTCGCCAGGCCGGCGAGGTCCGACGGGATCGGGCCCGAGAGCTGGTTGGCCTGCATGTTGAAATTACCGAGCTTCGTGAGCCGGCCCAGGCCCGAGGGAAGGGAACCCGATATCTGGTTTCCGTCCAGGTAGGCGCGCTCGAGGAGCACGAGGTTGGTGAAGCCCGAGGGAAGGCTGCCCGAGAGCCCGTTGCCCGTGAGGAACAGGTTCGTGAGCTTCACGAGGTTGCCGATCTCCTCGGGGATCGGGCCCACGAGCGCGTTGTCGCGCAGGTAGATCTGCTCGAGCTGGGTGAGGTTCCCGATCGACGTGGGGATGGTGCCCGTGAGCGCGTTGCCGTCGAGATCGAGGTACCAGAGGCGCGTGAGGTTGCCGATCGAGGACGGAATGGGCCCGCTCAGGCGGGTCTGCCAGATCGCGAGGGAGCGCAGGTTGACGAGGTTTCCGATCTCGCCCGGGATCGAGCCCGAGATCTGGTTCTCACCCAGGGCGAGGTCCTCGAGGCGGGTGAGGTTGCCGATCTCGGCGGGCAGAGAGCCGGTGAGCTTGTTGCGCTGGAGGCTCAGGTAGCGGAGCTCCGTGAGCAGGCCCAGCGAGGGCCCGATCTCTCCGGTGAAGGAGTTCTCGATGGCGCGGAGGTCCCTGAGGCCTCTCGGCAGCGTCGCGAAGTCGAGCACGCCGTCGAACTTGTTCTGGTCGAGGTGGAGCGTGTGGAAGCCGTCGGGAAGGGTCGGCACCCCGCCGGTGAGCTGGTTGTACTCGACGTGCAGCTCCTCGAGCGTGCGGAGCCCCGCGAGGGGCGGCAGCGGTCCCGTGAGGCGGTTGCCCGAAAGATCGATCGTGACGAGGGACGGCGACGACGCGAGCGCGGCCGGGAACGGCCCCGTCAGCTCGTTGTTGGACGCCGAGAGGTTCCGGAGCTTCGGCAGCGCCGCCAGCGACGCGGCGGACAGGTCGGTGAGGTCGTTCTCGCCGGCGTAGAGATCCTCGAGGAGAACGAGGCCCGACATCGACGGGGGCAGAGCGCCCGAGAACGTGTTCCCGCCGATGTAGAGGCGCTGCAGCTTCACGAGCCGCCCGAGATCCGAGGGGAGCGGCCCCGAGAGAAGGTTCGAGTACACGCTCAGCACCCCGAGGTTCACGAGACCCGTGATGCCGGAGGGCAGGCTGCCCGTGAGCCGGTTGGTCCCGAGGTCCAGGAACTGGAGGGCCGTGAGGCGGCCGAGATCCGAGGGAATGGTGCCCGAGAGCTGGTTGGACGACAGGTTGAGGCCCTCGAGCTTCGAGAGGTTCGCGAGCTGCGCGGGGATGGTCCCCGTGAGCTGGTTGACCGAGAGGTCCAGCGTGACGAGGTTCGCGAGGGAGCCCACGTCGGCCGGGATCGAGCCCGTGAGGTCGTTGTAGGAGAACCTCAGGTACCGGAGCGCGGGCAGCCGGAAGACCGCGGGCGGCAGCGTGCCGGTGAGGTCGTCGTCGGCGAAGGACAGCTCCTCGAGCTTCGTGAGGTTGCCGAGCGACGACGGGATGCTGCCGGTGAGCCGGTTGCCGTCGACGTACAGGATCCGCAGCTCCCGGAGGGAGCCGAAGACGTCGGGCACGGCGCCCGTGATCTCACAGCTCTGGAGGTTCAGCTCCTCGAGCTTGGTGAGGCTGCCGAGCGCGGAGGGAAAGGCGCCGAGCGGGTTGTAGGAGAGGTTCAGGATCCGGAGGTTCGGAAGGTTCGCGAGCTGCGGCGGCAGGGCCCCGCGGATGTTGTTTCCGTTCAGGTAGAACGAGACGACCGTGGTGTTCCCCTGGTCGCACTGGATGCCTTCCCAGGAGCACTCCGAGCCCGGCCCGCCCAGCCAGCCCCGCTTGCTCGACCAGGAGATACCGCCCGTCGCGTTGAAGATCGCGATGAGGGCGTCCCTTTCGGAGGTGGGAATGACGGCCCGGGCCTCGCCTGCGAGAGACAGAACGGCAACGGCGAGGAGCGCACGGCGAAGTGAGAGACGAAAGACGTGACGCATGGGGGCCTCCTGAGAAAGCGCCCCATGCTAACGAAGTTCGGAAAGAGCCGCGCGTGACCTCCCGCACGGCCCGGCCTCAACCCTCCTCGGGGGCCGGGGCGTCCGCTTCCTTGGCGGGCTTCTTCCGGATCGCCGACTTCTTTCGGGCCGGCTTCTGGGGGATCCCGGCGGCCCGGATCGCGGCCTCGAGCGTGTTGCCCGCGCGCTGATCGTGGAAGTCGAGGAGCACGTTGCGGACCCGCGGATGGGTCTTCTCGATCGCGGCGAGCGTGTGCATGTCGAGCTCGAGGAGGTCGCAGTGCGTGGCCGCCGTCACCGTGGCCGAGCGGGCGTTCCCCGAGAGGATCGACATCTCGCCGAAGAAGTCGCCTTCGGAGAGCTCCCGGATGGGGACGTTCCGCCCGGTCGCGTTCTTCACGAACGCGAGGACGCGCCCCGTGGTGATGACGAAGAGGCTCCCGCCGGGCTCCCCCTCGGTGACGATGATGGCCCCGGGGTCGAAGCTCTTGAGCGTGAGGCCGCGGATCACCGCCAGGAGCTCCTCGGCATCGAAGTCCTTGAACAGCACGCTCTGCTGGATCGCCTTCTCGGCGGCCGTGGGCTCGGGCTTGAGCGCCTCGCGCGGGGCCTCGGGCTCCGGCACGTGGAGAGGCTTGGGCTCGGGAGTCGGCGGCAGGTTCCGGAGCCGCGCGAAGGCCCAGGATTCCGGAATCGGGTTCTGGGGGTTGATGAGGTAGGCCATCTTCTGCTCGATCTCGGGCAGGCCGGGCCGCAGGGACTGGACCCTCTTGAGCACCGCGATCGCCTGCGCGGCCTTCCCCTCGAGCGCGAGATCGTCGGCCAGGTCCGAGAGGGACTCGGTGGCTTCCTTGCGGTAGCCCCCCGCCGCGAAGGCGTCCGCGAGCTGAAGCCTGACGCGGCGATCCTTGGGGTTCTCTTTGAGAGCCTCCTGAAGGATCTCGATCGCGGGGTTGAAGGCCTTCTTCTGGAGGAGATCGTTGACCTGCTGCTGCTTGGCCCAATCGAACATGAGTCGCGCCTCCTGGGTCTCCGAGATCTGCCCGGCGATGCTACAGGATCAGTCGGCCTGCTCGTCGCCCGGAACGTCCTCGTCGCGCCGTGCGAGGGGCTCGGGAGAGAGGATCGCATCGGCCTCGATCTCGAGGAGATAGGCCGGGTCCACGAGCGCGACCACCCGCTGCGCCGTGAGCGCGGGCGCGCCGGCGGGAAAGACCTCCTCGAGAGCCCGGCGGAAGCCCTCGGCGATGCCGGCGTCGGCGAAGAGCACCCGGAGCCGCACCACCTCGGAGAGACCCGCGCCGCCGAGCAGCACGAGCGCCTCGCCGATGTGCCGGAGGATCGCCCGGGTCTGCTCGTAGGCGTCGCCGCCCAGCGGCTGCCCCGAGGCGTCCGAGGCCACGGTGCCCGAGACCGCCGCGAAGGCTCCCCGGCGCACGGCGCGGGCGTAGCCGAAGTGCTGCTCCCAGGGGGTTCCGCTCGTGACGCGCGAGGTCTTCATCGATCAGGCTCCTCTGCTCGTGCCGCTCAGCGGCCGGATGCCCGAGCCCGAGCCGGCCGAGCTGCCGCCGGGGGCCCGCGTCGCGACCACGATGCGGTTCCGGCCGCCGGCCTTGGCCTGGTAGAGCGCGCCGTCGGCGCGCCTCAGCCAGGAGGACGGCGCGACCGACGTGGTGACGCTGGGCTCCAGCACCGAAAGGCCCGAGCTGATCGTCACACCCTCGGCGATGCCCGGGAGGCGGATCGCCGAGACGGCCTGACGGATGCGCTCGAGCACCACCATGGCCTGGGCCTCGTCGGTCTCGGGGAGGAGCACGACGAATTCCTCGCCGCCGAAGCGGGCCGCGAGATCGGTGTCGCGCACGCTCTCGCGGAGCGCCCTGGCGACGGCCACGAGGAGGCGGTCCCCCGCGACGTGGCCGAAGCGGTCGTTCCACCTCTTGAAGTGGTCGACGTCGAGGATGGCGAGCGCCACGTGATGCAGGCGGCGCTTGGCCCGCGCGATCTCGAGCGTCGTGCGGTCGAAGAGCGCGCCCCGGTTCGCGAGGCTCGTGAGCGGGTCGGTGGATGCCGCGAGGCGCAGCCGCGCGAAGCGCTCGGCCATGAGGAGCATGACGACCGAGAGGAAGACGAGGAGCGCGGAGCCGTAGAGCCGCGCGTCGAGGCTGTACGCGCCGAAGAGCCCGAGGTCGTCACCGATGTCGTGGAACACGGCGAGGGCGAGGAGCGCGAGAACCGGCAGCAGCACGCGCGCGTACGGCAGCCCGCGGCGGGCATCGCCGACGAGGATCTGGAACGTCACGGCCACGATGGCGGTCACGAACACGTAGGCGACCGGCAGGAGCCTGTAGAGGGCATCCGGTGCCGGCCAGACGAAGCAGACCAGGGAGAAGAGCCCGAGCGTCGCGAACAGCGCCAGGTGGAAGCGCGTCAGCTCGCGGTCGAAGAAGCGGAGCATGAAGATCGCGAAGAGGCCGGGGAGGAAGAAGGCGCCCGCGATGCTGAAGCGGAAGAGCAGCGTGAGCGGGATCCCCGAGTGGGTCACGCTGGGCAGCCAGATCGTCTGGAAGAGAGCCGTTCCGAACGCGAACAGCGAGAACCAGAGGAGCTCGTCGCTGCCGCGGTTCCGCGCGAAGAGGAGCAGGGCGAAGAAGCCGAGCGACGCCAGCACGGACGCGAGGATCGCCGTGCGCAGCTCGGCGGAGCTCTCCCTCCGCAGCGCCGGGACGAGAGCCTCGAGGCGGGGCGCCATCTCCAGGCCGCCCGGCCGCGGCCCCGGGTTGTGGACCCGGATCGCGAGCACGTGCCGGCCCGGATCCCGCGTGTGGTCCACGGGAATCTCGTAGAGCCGCGGCACGAGCGTGCCTTTGTCGTAGCGCGGCGGGAAGCGGCCGGTCTTT
>JAEUQS010000740.1 GCA_016789625.1 Acidobacteriota bacterium
ACGGTCTGGGCCCCGATGTCGAAGGGGTGGAAGTACGCGGCGCCCATCACGTCGACGCGCTCAGCGCTGTGGTGCATCTGGTGCGTCCACCTCCAGAGCCACGACACCTCGTGCTGCGAGCGGTGGAGGACGTAGCTCGCGAGGTCGATCGCGACGAGGGCCACCGCGGCCCCGCCGAGCGTCCCGAGAACCCCGAGGTCGAAGGGCGCGAAGCCCCGCACCGTCTCGACGAACAGCATCGGCAGGAGAGCGCTGATCGCCATGGTCACGAAGAAGCAGAGGCCCGTCCTCACGTACCAGCCCCGGGATTCGGGCAGGGGCCGCGCGGGAGCCAGCCGTTCGAGAGCGAGCCCGGCCACGAAGAAGCCGATGATGAATGCGGGAGCGAGCGCTTCGATCGAGTTCATGCGCTCGAATCTGGGCGCGCCTTCGGCGCGCCGCATCGCCGGAACGGGCCGGCTTCACCCGAGCGCTTGCATGGCCCGTTCGGGCCATGAGCTCAGAGCAGCCGCTCGCGAAGGGCCTTGCCGACGGCCGCGCTCCTCGAGCGCACGTCGAGCCGCCGGAGCAGGTTTGCTACATGACGGTGCACGGTGTGCTCCGAAACGCCGAGCCGCTCCGCGATCTCCCGGTCGGCCAGGCCCTCGGCCACGAGCCTCAGGACGTCTCGTTCCCGGGCCGTGAGCCGGGACGGACCCGGAGCCGGCGGCTTGTCTTCGAGGAGTGCCCGGGCCGTGCGCTCGAGCCTCGAGGCGCCGAGGCTCGAGAAGGCCTCGATCGAGCGGGCGATCTCGGCGCGCGCTTCCGCGGCGCGGCCCGAAGCGCGCAGCGCGCGCCCCAGCTCGAGCCGGCTTCGCGCGGCCTCCAGAACCCCTCCGCTGGCCGTGAACGCCGCCGCGGCTCCTTCCAGCGAGGGACGCGCCTCGGACCCCGCGGCGAGCGCCACGAGTCCCTCGGCGAGGAGCCGTAGCGCGCGGACGGGTTCCGCGGGAAACGCCGCTTCGAGGGCCTCGAGCTCCGAAAGCGCGCTTCGGGCGCCCGGCAGATCCGCGCCCGCCAGCCGGCATTCCACGAGAAGCCCGGTCCCCACGGCGCGGTCGAGCGCGTCGTCGGGGCTCGCGACCTGGAAAAAGCGGGCGAGCAGCCGCTCGGCCTCGCCGGCCCCGCCGGCCTTGCCGGCGCGGCCGTCGTCGAGGGCGAGCGCCGCGCGGCCCAGAAGGGAAAGCGGGTGCTCGGGAGCCGTCTCGAAGAGCGCCCGCGCCTCCGCATCGCGACCCTGCCGCCGCCGGAGCTCCGCGAGGCGCACGTCGACGGCGACGGCCATGTGGGGACGCGTGGCCGAGGTCGAGCGAGCGGCCAGGAGCTCGGCCTCCGCCCGTTCCCAGCCGCCGCTCCACATCAGCGCGCTCGCGAGGTACGTGCGGCAGACGGTGAGGAGCGGCCGCACGTTCCAGCGCGCGCAGAACGCGCGCATGCGGTCGGCCCACTGAAGGGCCCGGTCGTGGTCCTTCACCTTCTCGCAGGCGTGGATCAGGAAGCAGCACGTGGTGCCGATCGCATCGAGATCGGACATCTCGCCCGCCACCGCCGCCGCGGTGGCTTCGTCGAGAAGGCGCATGCCTTCGCCGATGCGCCCCTCACCGACCCGCACGAGGCCCTCGAGAGCCAGAGCCAGCATCTCGAGGTCCGTGAGCGAGAGCCGCCGCGCGATCGCGAGGGCCTCCTCGCCGTGCCGGCGCGCCTCGGCCGGGTCGCCGGTCACGAGCCGGGCGAGATGTCCTTCCCACAGCGCGAGCCAGCCGTGCTCGGCGCCCTCGGGCAGCCCGGACAGCAGCCGGCGCGCCCGGGCCATCCAGCCGGAGGCGACCGCGCTCTCGTTCCGGGCATCGGCGAAGTCCACGGCCAGGCTCATGGCGATTCGCGCGGCCCGCCGATCGTCGCCCTCGCGCCTCACGAGCGCGTAAGCCTCGGTTCTGAGGTCGAGGGATTCGACGGGCTCGTCGAGCCACCAGAGCGCCCAGCCCAGACCCTCGAGCGCGTCGGCCGAGCGGCCGGAGGCCAGGGCCTTCGAGAACGACGACCGGGCCTCCTGCCAGTCGCCCCTGCGGAGGGCGGCCTGCCCGGACGAAATGAGGTCCACCCGCGGGATTCTAGGAGTGCGACCGAAACCATTTCCCGGCCGTGCCGTCTCCCTCGCAAAGGGAGGTCCCATGAACCTTGCTCGACGTGCCTTGCGGCCGCTGGCGTTCCCCCTCGCCCTGGCAGCGCTCCTCGCTTTCGCCGGGGCTGCGGTGTCCTCGGGCTCCGACAGGTCTTCCTGGAGCGGGACGTTCACGGTGGAAGAGCGTGACGAACCGGGCCGCGTGCAGCTCGAGATCCGCCGATCGGGTCCCCGCGGATTCCGCTTCTCTTCATCGAGCGGCGTCGCCCTCTCGGACCTTCGCGGGCTCTCGCCGATGGCTCTGAAGGGTGCCGGCTCCATCGCGTTCACTCTCGCTCGCGACGCCGGCACGTTCGAGTTCGACGGGGACACGCGGGGCGGCGTGGGCGTCGGACGCTTCACGTTCACGCCGAACCCCGTGTTCGCTTCGGCCTTTTCCTCCAAAGGCCGGACCCTCGACGAGGACGACGTCTTCGTCGCCGCCGTCCACGACGTGAGCCGCGCGTTTCTCGACGACATGGCCGCGGCCGGCTATCCCGATCTGAGCTGGGAGCGGGCGATCGAATTCCGCATCCACGGCGTCAGCTCGGAATGGCTCAAGGATCTCGCCGCTCTTGGAGTCACGCCTTCACGTGGAGACGATCCCGTGGCGATGCGCATTCATGGGGTCAAGCCCGAATGGGTGAAGGGCCTCGTGGCTGCGGGCTTCACGGATCTGGACGCGCACGAGCTCGTCGCGATGCGCATCCACGGCGTGTCGCTCGCGTTCGTCGCGGCCTGCCAGGACGCCCGGATCCGCGGACTCGATGCGGACGCCCTCGTCGCCCTGAAGATCCACGGCGCGACGCCCGACTTCCTGGCCGAGCTCGTGAGGCTCGGCTACGCGGGCCTCGACGCGGACGACGTCGTCGCGATGCGGATCCACGGCGTCAGCCCGGCGTTCATCCGGGAGGCGAACGAAGGGCGCTCGAAGCCGTTGCCGCCGGAGGATCTCGTCGACCTGAGGATCCACGGCCGCCGCCGTTGAGGTGGTGGCTACAGTCTCGGGTCGACGGGCTCGCTCTCGAGGGCCAAGACCGCGAACGCGCACTCGTGCACGCGCCGGAGCGGCTCCCGCCTCACGAATCGCTCGAGCCCTTCGACCCCGAGCGCGAACTCGCGAAGCGCGAGGGAGCGCTTTCCCGAGAGCCCGCGCTTCCTGAGCCGCACGAGGTTGTCGGGCTCCGTGTACTCCGGGCCGTAAATGATGCGGAGGTACTCGGGGCCGCGCACCTTGAGGGCCGGCTGCACGAGCCCCCGGATCCCGCGTGCGATGAAGTCCAGCGGCTTCACCACCATCCCCTCGCCGCCACGTCCCGTCAGCTCCTCCCACAAGGAAATGCCTTCGGCCTCCGACGCGGGATCGGTGACGTTCACGATGCGGTGGGGCGTCGCCATGAGGAGCCCACGGCCCGCTTCCGCCTCGGCGAGACGGCGAGCGACGTCCAGGTGCCAGAGGTGGGGCTTCGCCGTGTGCGCGGCGCCTTCCGTCGCGAGGAGATGGAACGGCGCGACCTTGAGGCCGGTGAGGCCGTCGACGCTCCAGCAATACTGCCGATAGGAGCGCACGAAGAGCCGGGCCAGCTCCGCGCGGCGGAGGGTGCGCGCGAGCACCGCCTCGAGCTCTCCACCTTTCGAAACCGACCGCTCGAGAGCCGAGACCGCCTCGGGCAGCGAGGCGTTGGCGGCCGAGCCCACCGCCGCGTACTGTGACCGGAGAAGCTGCTGGGCCTTCTGCGACCCGGGCATCAGCTCCGTGTCCAGGATCGCCCATTCGGTCTCGAGCTCCGTCCAGAGTCCGGACTCCTCGAAGGCCCCGGAGATGCGTTCGAGGAGAGCGCGCTCGAGCGCCGCGTCT
>JAEUQS010000761.1 GCA_016789625.1 Acidobacteriota bacterium
ACCGACATGAGCGCCGGATCGAGCCGCTCGGCGAGGTGCTCCTGACCCTTCAGCATCTCCTGCCGCAGCGCCTCGACCGTCGCTGCCAGCTCGTCGACGCGCTCCATGCCGGAGGACGCCGAGGCGCTCTCCTCGAGAGAATCGAGCCGCTGCCTCACGGAAGCGATCGCGGCGTCGAAGCCGGGCCGTCGCTCGAGCTCGCCGAGCCGGCGTTCCAGGGCACTCACCGTCTCACTGGGGGCTTCGAGCGCCGCGACCCGCGCGGCCAGCGCGTCGATCGGTTCCAAGCCGGGCTGGGCCGCGACGAGAGCCTCGAGGGCCTCGGCGCGCGCGGTGAGCGTCGCGATCAGGTCGCGAGCCGCGGCGAGCTCGGCACGGAGGGCCTCGCCGTTCGCCGTCTCCGCCTCGCGTGCGCTCTCGAGCGCGCTCTCGAGCGCCGCGACGGCTTTCTCGAGCGGCAGGAGGTCGACTGAGGCCGCGGGCGGGGCCGGCGGCGGCGGTGGCGGCGGTGGCGGGAGTGGCTCCGGCTGCTCGCTGAGGACCGGAGCCGCCTCGGCAACGGGTTCCACCGGAGGCTCCTCGGGCTCTTCCTGCTCCGGGACCGGAGGTTCCGCCTCGGGCTCTCGGGTCACCACGGAAACCGCGCTCGCGAGCAGCGGGCCCTTGCGGGACATGGTGTCGCCGAAGACATCTCCACCGGATGTGGGCAAGGCCTCGGCCGCGGACTCGAACGGCATCTCCAGCGTCGGCATGCTCATGCCGGGCAGCCTCTCGTCGTTCGTTTCCTCTTCGGGCTCCGTTTCGTCGGCGAGGGTGAGCGGCGAGAACGGGGTGAGCGGAGAGGCGTGGACGGCTGCCGTCGGGAAGGCCGCGCGAGGGGGCGGCGCGATGGACGGCGGCACCTCGATGGGCTGCGGCGCCTCCTCCTTGAAGGACGTCCGCTTGGGCCCCGGCGGCCGCGTGAACGTCGACTCTCCCTCGCTGAAATTCGGGAAGGGCAGCGACTCGGGCTCGAGCCCTCCCGGCTTCTGGAGGCGGCGGAGGAGGTCCACGAACGTGAGCTTCGAGATCAGCTTGAACGTCTCGACGACCCCGCGTCCGTCGGAGGCCACGGCCTCGACGTAGGGATAGTCGGCGAAGCCCAGCGAGGTCTGGAGCGCGTCGAGCCCGAGCACGCCCGGGAGGTCCCGCTTGTTGTACTGGATCACGAGCGGCAGCGCCTCGAGCGAGAGTCCGGCTTCCTTCAGGTTCTCCTTCAGGTTGTGGAAGGACTCGAGGTTGTGGGACAGCATCGACCACTGCGAGTCGACGACGAACACCACGCCGTCGACCCCGCGAAGCACGAGCTTGCGCGTCTCGTTGTAGAACACCTGGCCCGGCACGGTGGCGAGCTGGAAGCGAACCGTGTAGCCCTTGATGTTGCCGAGCTCCACGGGCAGCAGATCGAAGTAGATGGTGCGGTCCTGCGCCGTCGAGAGCGAGAGGAGGCGTCCGGCCATGCCCTTTTCGAGCTTCTCGTGAAGGACCTTGAGGTTCGTGGTCTTCCCGCAGAGGCCCGGACCGTAGAAGACGATCTTGGCCGTCAGCTCGCGGGTCGAATGGTTGAAGAGAACCATCGGGAGCGGCGCCTCCGTTTTTCGCGTGGAGAGAGGCGTCGAGTCTACTTGAAGAGCTTCTTCCGGTTGCGGATGTAGTCGCGGAAGATGAACGTGGCGAGGTCGGTCGGGGAGGCGTAGTAGGCGCGTCCGCGGGCGACCCGCGTGAGCGTCTCGACGAACTCCACGAGCTGGGGGTCGGTCGCGATCATGAACGTCGTGAGCTGGATGCCGTCGCGCCGGAGCTTCTCGGCTTCCTCGAGAGTGCGGTTGACGATCTTGAGGTCCAGGCCGAACGGGTTCTTGTACAGCCGCCCGCCCTCGTGGATGCACGAGGGCTTGCCGTCGGTGATGAGGAAGACCTGGCGGTTCTGGAGCTTCCGGCGCATGAGGAGCCCGCGCGCGAGCGCGAGACCGGCCTTCGTGTTCGTGTGGAACGGACCCACCTGGGCGCGCGAGAGCTGCTCCACGGGCACGGGCCGGGCCTCGTCGCCGAAGAGCACGATGTCGATGGTGTCCTTGGGGTATTTCTGGAAGATCAGCTCGGTGAGCGCGAGCGCGACCTTCTTGGCCGGCGTGAACCGGTCCTCGCCGTACAGGATCATCGAATGCGAGATGTCGATCGCGATGGCGGTGGCGCACGAGCTCTGGTGCTCGGCGTCGAAGACCTCGAAGTCCTGGGGCAGGAGGGAGAGGGCTTCGATGTCGCGCCTCGCGGCGTTCGCGACCGTGCGGATGCCGTCCAGCCGGGCGGGGTCGTCGCCGAACTCGTAGGGGCGGGTCTCGGGCAGCGGCTCGTTGCCGGTGCCGGCCCGTGGGATCGCGTGGAACCCGCCTCCCGCCTTGGAGAGCGACGTGAAGATCTCCTCGAGGGCCTGCCGGCGGATGCGCCGTTCGCCGGGGCCCGCGAGCACGAGGTTGCCCTCGCCGTCGCGCGAAACGAGACCCTGCTTCTCGAGCGCGTCGCGGAACGACTCGAGGTCGATCTCGTCGCTGATGAGGCCGCGCGCCTGGAGCTGCTTCATCCACTCGAGCGCCTGGTCCACGTCGCCGCCGCTCCGCGACACGAGGTCGAGGAAAAGCTGCAGGAGCTGCTCGTAAGTGAGAAGCGATTGCAAAAGGTCGAGCGGCAGCTCGCCGTAGCGATAGTCCATCCGCCGGAGATGCTACGCCCGCACGGTGCACGATAATCGCCGGCATGCCGGATACCGCGGAAACCTCGAGGCACGGACACATACAAGTCGTCCTCGGCGCCGAGATCGAACCAGCCTACGGGCGCGGCCGGGGTGGCCCAGGCGGGTGGTGGATCGTGTCGAACGTCGAGGTCCGGTTGGGCGACGGGTGCGTGGTCCGTCCGGATCTCGCGGGCTGGAATCGTGAACGGCTTCAAGAGCTCCCGGAGACGGCTCCGGTCGACGTGGTTCCCGACTGGGTCTGCGAGATCATGTCGCGAGCGACCGAGCGCAGGGACCGCATGGAGCGGGCTGCGCTCTATCTTTCTGCCGGTGTTCGGCACTACCGGCTCGTGAGCGAGCGCTACGGATTCATCGAGGTGCTGGAGAGAACCGAGGCTCCACGTTGGGCGGTTGCCGGGGGGTGGGGTACGGGCGACAAACCTCGCATTCCGCCTTTCACCGAGCTCGAGCTGGACCTCGACGCGGTTTTCGGAACGGCGAGCGCTTGAGCCTCCTCGACAAGCTGTTCCGCCGCCGAACCGACGGGCCTCCGCCGGGTGCCATGCGCGAAGACTGGGACCGGCGGGCGCGCGAGGACTACAAGCTCCACATCGCGACCGGCCATGCCGCGACCGAGGAGGCGTTCCGCGCGTCCGGCGACAAGGACCTCGACGAGGTGATCCTCGACGGCATCGCGCTCGCGCGAGAGGCCTCGGCGCTCGAGATCGGCTGCGGCGTCGGGCGGCTTCTGTGCCCTCTCTCGGACCGCATCGCCGCGGCGCACGGCGTCGACATCTCGACCGTGATGATCGAGCGCTCGAAGGAGTTCTGCGCGAGCCACCCAAAGGTGCAGACGCACCTCACCGACGGCTCGCTCGCGGTTTTCCCCGAGGGCTCGCTCGACTTCGTCTACTCGTTCATCGTGTTCCAGCACATCCCGAGCCGGGAGGCGATCGCCCGATACGTACGCGAGGCGGCGCTGGTGCTGAAGCCGGGTGGGCTTCTGCGCTACCAGGTGGATGGCCGGGATCGCGGAGCGCACACGCCCGACACGTACGACGGCGTCACGTTCACGCCGAAGGAGGCCCGCGCGCTCGCCGTCGAGGCCGGACTCGAGATCGTGGAAGACTGGGGCGCGGCCACGCACTACCACCGCATCACGGCGCGCAAGACCGGAAGCGAGGCGCTGGCCTCGCTCGCGCCTCACGTGTGGGATCGCGCGTTCCTCGACGATCTCCTCTCGCGCGAAGGCGTCGCGACCGCCTCGCCCGGCGACGTCGTGGCGGGCCGCGTTCCGCTGAAGGACGCCCTGCGCCCGCTCGAGAGCCGGCTCGCGAAGGCCTCGAACGAGGAGTTCGTGAAGGCCGCGTTCCGCGCGCTCCTCCTGCGGGAAGGGGACGCAGCGGGCGTCGCCTACCACCTGTCGATCCTGGACGGCGGCTTCGAAGACCGCGGCGCGCTCATCGACACCGTGCTCACGAGCCGCGACTTCAAGGAGCTCGTGCGGCCGTGGGACGTTCCGCTGCCGTGGCCCGTGAAGCTTCGCCTCGCGGAGGTCTCGCGATCGAACCGGCTGCTCGATCTGACCGAGGCGGTGGCCTCGGGCCTTTCGAATCTCTCGGCGAGCGGAGCGGTCGATCGGGCATTCCGGCTCGTCCTCGGCCGGCGTCCCGACGACGCGGCGCGGGCGCACCACGAGAGTCTCGTGGCGGCGTCCCCGCTCGGACGGCGGCTCGTCGTGAGGGAGCTTCTCGCGAGCACCGAGGCGCAGCGGGACCCGGGTCGACTCTCGCCCGCACGTGTCGACGTGCTGCGGCAGCTCCTCGAATCGTCCCGCGACGAGGGCGACGAGGCTTTCCTCGAGCGCGCCTACCTCGGTGTGCTCGGGCGGGCCGCCGACCCCGAAGGACGGGCCTGGCATCTGGGACGGCTCGTATCCGGTCAGACGGATCGCTCCGGCGTCCTGGCCGATTTCGTCGCGGCCGCCGCTTGACCCGTTGGATTCGCGCCGTCGTTCTCATGGCAGTCGCCTGCGGGGCGCTCTCTCAATCGCTGCCGCGCTGGCGCAACTTCCTGGTCGACGTGAAGGGCCAGGGATTTCACCGGCGGGAGACCGCGCTGGCCTCCGGCTTCCATGACTTCGCCCTGAAAACTGCGGCCGAGATCGCCGGCGTGGCCGGGCCGAACGAGCCCGTCGGCCTCCTCGTGCCGTGCGGGAACGACGTCGTGGGGATTCATCTCCGTTACCTCGTTGCCCCGCGTCCCGTTCACGTGATCACCACGGGTTTTCCGGAGGCCTGCGCGGTCATCGCGAAGAACCGCCTCGCGGTGGTTCATGCGCTCCGTTGCCCTGGACGCAACGGTTTCGCGCGCGTCGATGTCGCGGGGATCTGTGGAGAATTGAATGGACTCGTGGATTCTCTGGGCAAGCTCGACGAGGGCATTCCCGTGGCTGTGGACGCGCCCGCGGACGGAGCCACAGTTCCCGAAGGACCCCTTCTCATCCGAGGCTGGTGTAAGGACTGGAGTGGTCTCGCGTGCAGCGAGATCCGGTTCTTCGTCGACGGAATGGAAGTCCCGGCCGACTCGCTCGAGAGGTTTCCGCGGCCCGATGTCGCTGCGGTTCTGCCCCGTCTGGGCGACACGTCCACGGCGGGGTACGAGGCCCTGCTTCCCGCTCAGGCTCCGGGCCGTCGAAACCTCGTCGTGTTCTTCCGCCTGCCCGACGGCCGCATGCGGCGCCAGAGCGTCGCTCTCGAGGTCGCGCGCTGATGCTCTTCGTCGCGCCTCTCCTGGCCGTGCTTCTCATCGGAGCCGGGGCCCGGCGTGGGCTCGGGGTCGCGCCCCGGGCGAGCCTCGCGACGCGACTCGGCTGGTCCTTCGTGCTGGGAGCCGCGGTCCTCGGAACGGTCGGCGTTCTGGGGTCGCTCTTTGCGGGCCTCCCGCTCGGGCTTCCCACGGTGGTCGTCTCGGTTCTTCTCACGGCGCCGGGCTTTCTGCGCAGTCGAACGAGGCCGTCGGTCCCTGAGGTCCCCTGGTGGGTGGCCGTCCCACTCTGCCTGGCCGCGATCGCCCTCGTGGCCGAGGCCGTCGCCTTTCCGGTCCGGGATTTCGACGGCCGCATGACCTGGGTCCCCGCGGCCCAGTACATGCGCGCCGAACGAAGCGTGCTCGCGAAACCCATCGTGTCCGCCGACGTGTGGGTCACGCATCCTCAGTACCCGCCGCTGCTGCCGGCCCTGCGGGCGACGGCGCTGATCGTGGCCGGCACTGTGGACGAGAGGACCTCGCGTCCGCTCGACGCGCTGTTCCTTCCGGCGGCCTTGCTCGTTCTGTTCGGAGCGCTGCGGGGCCTCGCGGGTCCCAGGGGCGCGGGCGCCGCCGTTCTGCTCGCCCTCCTCACGCCCGCACTGTCCACGGAGAACCATGGAGGCGCCGCAGGCACCTATGCCGACGTGCCCATGGGCGTCTTCGTGTTCAGCGGGTTTCTGATCCTGCTTCGCACCCGCTCGCCGCGGTCGGGGGTCGCGGGAGGACTGCTCCTCCTGGCGGGCGTGCTCTCCAAGAACGAAGCGCTGCCGATCGTCCTCTGTGGGCTCGTCCTCGTCGTCGCGCTTCGAATGAAACGGGTCCGGGCTCTCGCGCCCGCGGGGCTCTTCGTCCTCGTGGGCGTTCTGGCTCTGGCCCGCTGGCACCAGGCGGTGCCGAA
>JAEUQS010000797.1 GCA_016789625.1 Acidobacteriota bacterium
CGCTCGAGGTGCGCCTCCCCAACATCCCGCAGGCCAGCGTGCCCGAGGGGGCCGACGAAACCGCCAACGTGGTGGCGAAAACGTGGGGCGAGCCCACGAAGCTGGACTTCGAGCCGAAGAACCACTGGGAGATCGGCACGGCGCTGGGCATCCTCGACTTCGAGCGCGCGGGGAAGATCACGGGCTCGCGCTTCACGGTGCTCCTCCGCGAGGCCTCGCTCCTCAACCGCGCACTCATCCAGCTCATGCTCGACGTCCACACGCGGGAGAACGGCTACACCGAGGTGCTGCCGCCGTTCATCGTGAACGCGGCGTCGCTCTTCGGCACGGGCCAGCTCCCGAAGTTCGAGGAGGACCTCTTCCGCCTCCAGGGGAGCGACTGGTTCCTCGCGCCCACGGCCGAGGTCCCGGTGACGAACCTCCACCGCGACGAGATCCTGAAGGCGTCCGACCTGCCGCTTTCCTACTGCGCCTACACGCCGTGCTTCCGCGCCGAGGCCGGGGCCGCGGGCCGGGACACGCGCGGCCTGATCCGCCAGCACCAGTTCGACAAGGTGGAGCTCGTGAAGTTCTGCCTGCCCGAGGAGTCGGACGCCGCGCACGAGAAGCTCACGCGCGACGCCGAGACCATTCTCGAGAGGTTGGAGCTGCCGTACCGGCGCGTGCTCCTCTGCCGCGGCGACATGGGCTTCGCGTCGGCCAAGACGTATGACCTCGAGGTGTGGCTGCCGGGCGCCGGCACGTACCGCGAGATCTCCTCCTGCTCGAACTTCGAGTCGTTCCAGGCCCGCCGCGCGGCCATCCGCGCCAAGGTCGAGGTGAACGGCAGGTCG
This sequence comes from Acidobacteriota bacterium, assembly GCA_016789625.1. Lineage (GTDB taxonomy): Bacteria > Acidobacteriota > Thermoanaerobaculia > UBA5066 > UBA5066 > JAEUQS01. The sequence continues at coordinate 834 of JAEUQS010000797.1, forward strand.
CGCAACGAGCTGGTCCACACGCTGAACGGCTCGGGCCTCGCCGTGGGGCGCACGCTCGTCGCGATTCTCGAGAACTACCAGCGGGCCGACGGCTCGGTGGGTGTGCCCAAGGCGCTCCAGCCGTACTGCGGCGGCCTCACGGAGGTTCGGCGCTGATGGGCCGCTACGGAGCGACCGTCGTTTGGGAGAGGGGCGCCGCGGCGTTCGTGGGCGGGGCCTACTCGCGCGAGCACCGCTGGGACTTCGACGGCGGGGTGTCCGTCGTCGCGTCGGCCTCGCCGCAGATCGTGAAGCTGCCCCACTCGCGGGAGGACGCCGTGGATCCCGAGGAGGCGTTCGTCGCCGCGATCGCGAGCTGCCACATGCTCTGGTTCCTCTCCATCGCGGCCGAGCGCGGACACATCGTGGAGCGCTACGAGGACGCGGCCGTGGGCCTCCTCGCGAAGAACGCTGAAGGGAAGCTCGCGATGACGAAGGTGACGCTGCGTCCGCGCGTGACGTTCGCAGAGGCCGCCACCCGCGAGGCCCTCGAGGCCCTGCACCACGCCGCGCACGAGGAGTGCTTCCTCGCGAAGTCCGTGACCTCCGAGGTCGTGATCGAGCCCTTGTATGAGTGACCCGAACGAGAAGGACCCGGCGCGCAACGTTCTGGGCGGGCCGCTCGCCGTCTGCGGCACGAGCCCGCGCACGGGCTTCTTCCGCGACGGCTGCTGCTCCACGGGCCCGAGCGACGCCGGGCGGCACGTCGTCTGCGCGATCCTGACCGAGGAGTTCCTGGAGTTCTCGGCCGAGCAGGGCAACGACCTCTCGACGCCGGCGCCCCAGTTCGGCTTTCCCGGCCTCTCGGAGGGCGACCGCTGGTGCCTGTGCGTCGCGCGCTGGAAGGAAGCGCTCGAGGCCGGCGTCGCGCCGAAGGTCGTCCTCGAGGCGACGCACGAGGCCGCGCTCCGGGTCGTCTCCCTCGACGACCTCGTCGCGCACGCGGCCATCGAGTCGTATTCGTAGCGCGGCCGGGGACCGCTTGAGCGCCAAGCCCTTGCCGCCGCGCGGTCCGCGGCCCACGCTCGCCGTCGCCGCGCCGTTCCAGAAGCACCTCGCGAAGAGCACGCTCCTCATGGCCGAGCGGCTGCTCGCGCAGGGCGGGACGGTCGTGCGCGAGGTGTTCCTCAGGTCGGCCATCGGCGGCGAGGTGCTCGCCCAGAACGGGCGGCGCTTCCAGCCTCTCCTCGCCGTGGCCGAGGGGGGCCGGCTCGTGCGCGCGAGCTGCTCGTGCGCTGCGCGGCTCCTCTCGCCCGAGCTCTGCCCCCACGTCGCCGCGCTCGCGCACCACTTCGCGAAGACCGGAGACGCGTCGATTCCGCTGCCGCAGCGCTTCGACGCGAGCCTCGGCGCGCACCTCTGCGAGGAGGCGGTGTCGCTCGGGGAGCCGCTTCTTTCGCGCGAGGACAGCAGGTACGAGACACGGCTGACCGCCCGCTCGGCAGCTGGAGCCCTTCTCGTGAGCGCGCGGATCCCGCGCGACGAGAAGGAGCGCCTGCTCGAGATCTTTCCGGGCGGCGAGGGGCCTCCCATCGAGAGAGCGCTCCGCGACGTGGTCGCGACGCCGGAGGAGATCGCGTTCCGGAAGGCCGGCTCCGCGAGCCGGCGCGAGCGCTTCGAGACCTCGTTCTGGGGACGCCTCGCGAACCGGCTCTTCCTGCTGTTCGGCGACGGCGCGCAGACCGC
>JAEUQS010000833.1 GCA_016789625.1 Acidobacteriota bacterium
GTTCGCCAGGTGCCCCACGTCGGAGAAGATGCGCCGCTTGAGCTGCACGGGATACGGCCCGTTGCGCAGGAGGTCGAGGTCGTAGTTGGACTCGAAGCCCAGGAGATCGCAGTCGAAGAGCGCCTCGGCGACGGCATTCGAGAGGTGCCCGAGGTCGGTCGCCATGCCGAACCGGTTGCCGTCCCGGTCCTCGAACACGTAGCAGCAGCTCTCGGCCCCGTCGTGCGGGGTGCGCGCCGGCCGGACGCTGAGCACGCCGCCGAGCTGGATCTCGCGGCCCGGCAGCGTGGTGCGGATGTCCGAGAACAGCGGCCCCGGAAGGCGCGCCGCGGCCTGGGTGCCGTACGTGGCGTAGATGGGAATGCCGAGCTTCGTGTGCAGCGTGAGCGCGCCATGAACGTGGTCCGCGTGCTCGTGCGTGATGAAGAGAGCCGAGACCTCCTCGATCGCGACGCCCACCAGCGCGAGGCGCTTCTTCGTCTCCCGCATCGAGAGCCCCGCATCCACGAGCACCGTGACGCCTTCGGTCCGCACCACGGTGCAGTTCCCCGAGGAGCCCGAGCCGAGAAAGCAGACCTCGATCACTTCGTCACACCGGAATCCTACGAGCGTCCCGTACTGCCGAAGCCGCCAGATCCGCGGTCCGAGGCGGCGAGACCCTCGCCGTTCACGCGCTCGAACGCCACCCGCTCGACGCGCGCGACGACGAGCTGCGCGATGCGGTCACCCCGCTCGATCGTCACCGGCCCGGCGCCGAGATTCACGAGGAGGACGCCGACCTCGCCACGGTAGTCGGAGTCGATCGTGCCCACGCCGTTCACCAGCGCGAGGCCGTGCTTCAGCGCGAGGCCCGACCGGGCGCGCACCTGGGCCTCGAAACCCTCCGGAATCTCGAGCGTGAGACCCGTGGGCACGAGCGCGCGCTCGAGGGGCGCGAGCGTGCGCGAAGCGGCGGCCCGCAGGTCCGCTCCGGCGGCGCCCGGCGACGCATACGCCGGCGCCGCGAGATCCTCGCAGCCGGGGCGCCAGGCAAAGCGGATCGTCGCCATCCTCACGTCCTCAGGCCGCGGCGAGCTCTTCGGCGAGCGCGGTCATGTCGAGCCCGAAGGGATCGGGACCGGCCACGCCGAGGCCGAGCGTCGCGTTCCTTCCGAACAGCCGCTCCAGCGCTTCCTGCGCGTCGGCCCGCGTCACGGCCGCGATCTGAGCGAGGTACTCGTCGGGGTCGTAGGGCCGGTCGCGGTAGAGCCAGCCGCGCGCCGCGGCCTCCCGGCGGCTCACGGTCGATTCGAGGGACAGCGCGATCTCGGAGGTGATCTGTCCCTTCGCCCGGGCCAGCTCTGCTGCGGTGATGCCCTCCGAGCAGGCCTTCCTCACCGTGGCCGCGATGCGCTTCACGAGCTTTCCGAGGTTCTCGGGAGAGGTCGCGGCCTCGATGACGCAGAGGCCGCCGTCGCGGTGGAGCGTGAGCCCCGCGCCCACGTGGTACGCGAGACCGTTCTTCTCGCGAACCTCGCGCCAGAGACGAGAGGAAACCCCGCCCCCGAGCACCGTCGTCACGACGGAGGCCGCCGGCACGAGCGCCTCGGCATAGCCGAACCCGGGGGTCGCGAGGAGGAGGTGCGACTGCGTGAGGCCGGGCCGGACCAGGTTGACCTCGCAGCGCTTCGCGCGCGGGGCCATCCGCCGCGGCGCCAGCGGAGCCCGCGCGGGACGCGCGCGAGCAGCCCCGCGGCGGGCCCGTTCCTTCCCCAGGAGAGCGAGGAACGCGTCCGGGTCGAGAGCGCCCGAGGCCACGAAGGCCATGCGCGACGGGACGAAGATCTCGCGGAAGCGCTCGGCGAGCTGGGTGCGGGTGAGCGAGGAGACCGTCTCTTTCGTGCCGAGGATGGGCGCGCCGAGAGGGTGCTTCGGCCAGAGCGCCCGGATGAGGTCGTCCTGGAGGCGGTCCTCGGGCACGTCGGCCGCTTCGGCCATCTCCTCGAGGATCACCCCGCGCTCGGTCTCGACGTCCTCGGCCGTGAACGCGGGCGCCTCGGTGAGGTCGAGCAGCAGCGCGAGCGCCGCGTCGAGCCGGTTCGCCGTGGTGCGGATGTGGAACACGACGCATTCCTTGGTCGTGTAGGCGTCGCACTCCCCGCCGAGGAGGTCGGTCATGCGGGCGATGGCCTGGCCGGTGCGGCGGCGGGTCCGCTTGAAGAGGAGGTGCTCGAGGAAGTGCGTGGCCCCGAGCCGCTCGGGGGCCTCGTCGGCCGAGCCGCCCTTCACGTAGATGCCGAGGGCGACGCTGCGCACGTCGCGAACGGGATCCAGGAAGACGCGAAGGCCGTCGGGCAGCGTGTGGTCGATCAAGAGGGCCTCATGCGAAGCCGAACATACACGACGCCTATTTCCGCGGTCCGCCGCCTCCGCCGCCGGGCGGCATGACGCCGCCGCCACCGATTCCCGGCCCGGTGCCGCCACCTGGAGTCTCCGAGCGCCCGCCATCGGAGAGGGTCTGCTCGGTGAACCGCCAGAGGTGGTACTCGTCACGGCCCTGGTACACGCGGATCGACTTCGCCTGGCTCTTGCAATACACGCCCGTGATGGGGCCGGTCTGCTCCCCCTTGGGGTTCCCGGTGGGATCGAAGCCGCCTTTGACGTCGCCCTTGCCGCTCTTGTCCCCGTCGTCGGCGTCACTGCCGCCGGGCCGGGGCGTGGGGGCCGGCGTCGGGGTGGGTCTCGAGAACGGGCTGCCGCCTTTGTCGCTGCCGCCGCCCACGACGGGTCCCCCCTGGCCGCCCGGTCCGGGCACGCCACCCGGCGTCACGGGCGTCTGGCCCTGGCCGAAGAAGATGAGACCCCAGTCGTCGCTGTTCGTGATGGGGTCTTTCCAGAGCTTCCTTATCGTGCGGGGCTCGACCTCGATCATCTCCTTGAGCGACGTGGGATAGCGGCCGAACTTCACCCGGAACCGCCGGATTCCCTCGGCGTACTGCCGGCCCCGGAAGATGAGCTCCTCCTCGCGCTCCCGCTGCGTCTGCTGCGACGCGAGGGGCAGCACGGCGGCGATGAGGATCGTCATCACCGTCATCGCCACGAACAGCGCGACGAGCGTGTAGCCCGCCTGACCGTTGCCTCTTGCGCGCCCTGGGCGCCGCCGGCGAGGAGCGATCACCGCATCACCATGTGTCGTAGGACGTGCCGTCCAGCGCGACACCTCGCGCGCCCGATTTCACGTCGATGATCCCCGGGGGTTGATCCGATTCGGCGGCGTCGGGGTCCGCCTCCTCGTACTCGAGGACCCAGGTGTCCGCGGTCTTGGTGAGCGGGTCGATCGGCACCTTGCGGATGTAGCCCTCGCTCACGAGCTCGTCGAGCGACTCGGGATAGCGCTGCTTGTCGGCGTAGAACTGGTCGAGCATCGAGCGGAACGTGAAGAGGTTCTCGCGGAGGGCGGTCTCCTTCGCCCGCACGGGGGCCTTCACGAGATGCGGGATCCCGATCGTCGCGAGGATCCCGAGGATCGCCATCACGACGATGAGCTCGATGAGCGTGAAGCCGCGGCTTTTTCGAATTCCGGTGCGCATGTCACCAGTCCTTGTAGTAAGTCCCGTCCAGGGCACGGCCTCGCGAGAGCGAGTACACGTCGTACACGTTCTGCCGCCCCCAGGACGTGGAGTCGGGTTCGTCCTGATAGCTCCTGAGCCCCCATTCGGCCTTGCCCGTCATGGGATCGATGGGGATCTTGCGCAGGAACTTTCGCTTCTTCTTGATCTGTCCCACCAGCTCGACGCCTTCGACGAGGTCTTCGATCTTGGGGGGATAGCCCTCCGAGTCGAGCTTCACCTGGATGAGGCCCTGGTCGGCGAGGCGCTTGTAGTCGTCCACGGCCGTCCGCATCGAACGGAGAGACGCGCGCAGCTCGGCCTCCTTCTGCCGGGTGATGGTGAACCGGGCGATGGGCACGATCATGCCCGTGAGGATCAGGATGAACGCGCACACCATCGCCAGCTCCACCAGGGAGTAGCCGCGACGGGAACGCGTGATCTTCATCATCCAGTCCTCCTTCCTGCTTCTACGGAAGCACCGAGACGGTGAGGGGCTCGACGCGGGGGCGGAGGGGTCCGCTGCGGCTCGTCGCACCGCCGGCCGAAGCCCGCAGGAGCGAGGCGCCGGGCCCCCGCCCTTTGAACGCGAACGCGGCGAGCGCGCCGTCGGGAAGGCCCGTGCCGGACGGACGGGCGAGGCGCACGCGGGCGCGGCCCGGCATGCGGTCGGCGTCGAAGCGCACGTCGAGGCCCATCGGACCGTCCTTCCAGGCTCCGGGGGCGAGCGCCGTGATCTCGAGGACCTCGGGGTTCCACTCGAGCGTCAGCTCGACCTCCGAGAGGTCCTTGAGCGACACGGGGGTCTCGAGCGTGACGATGGCCGTGCCGCCCCGCACGATCTCGTCACCCGAGGAAAGAAGCACGAGCGGCAGCTCGCCGTTCTGGATGACCGGAACCACCGCGACGTCCTTCTCCTCGACCCGCTCGGCCGGGAGGGTCTCGCCGGAGGCGGTCAGAGTCGTCTTCGTGCCGTCTCCCGCGGGAGTGAGCGAGGAGAAGCCGGGGCCCCGCTGCGGGTTCGTCGGCGGGGTGGCGGGCTTCTCCGGCACCGGGGCCGGCGCCCTGCGGAAGGGATCGTTCGGCGCCGAGCCCTGCGGGATCGAGGGCGACGACTGCAGCTGGCCGGGGCGCGGCTGCGACGGGGCCGCGGGCGGAGGCGTGCCGTCGAACGGCGAGCCCTGGGCGTTCGGGGACTCGAGCCTCGGCGTCGAAGGACCCGAGAAGCTCACGTTGTTCTCGGTGCCGACCCACACGGGGAGCAGATCCTCCTCCGTGATCTGCGGCGCGCGAATGATGCGCGGCGTCAGCGTGAGGAAGAGGTCGGTCTCCTGGAAATCCTTCTTCGTGGAGCTGAAGAGCGCGCCCACGATGGGCAGGTCCCCGAGGAACGGAAGGCCCGTCTTCGAGACGGCCTTCGTGCGGTTCTTGAGGCCCGCGAGGAAGTTCGTCTCGCCGTCCTTCAGCCGGATGGTGGACGTGATCGTGCGGGTGCCGATGATGGGCTGGTCCTGGCCGTTGGGACCCGACACCGTGCCGTTGAGGTTCGAGACCTCGACGGTGAGCTTGAGCGTGACCTCCTTGTTGTGGTGCACGCGGGGCTCGATGTCGATCTTGATGCCGACGTCCTGGTACTGGAACGAGGTGATGGGCACGACGCCCGTCTGTCCGATCGCCTGCGTCGTGTTCACCGTGGTGACGGGAATGGGCACGCGGTCGCCGATCGTGAGCTGGGCCTTCTCGCCCTCGGCGATGCGCAGCTGCGGCTTGGCGAGGAGCTCGGCGTCACTGTTGTTCTTGATGAAGTTGAACGTGATGGCCGGGACGTTGAACGAGAAGTCCTTGAGGCCGATCTTGAAGAGCTCCGACCAGGGCAGCAGCGTCGTCGTGGTGGATCCACCGGTGCCGCCCGAGCCGCCCGTGGAGGTCGAGGTGCCGCCGCCCGTATAGACGCCGCTGTACGTGTCGGTGATGCGCGTGCCGATCTCGGTGAGCTTCTTGGTGTTGATCTGGAGCAGCTCGACGTCGACGATGACCTCGGCCTTGGACTTGTCGTTGATCTCGATGATCTTCTCGGCCACGGCGACCTTGTCGGCCGTGTCGCGAATGACGATCGCGTTGAGCTGCGGGATCGTGCCGATGCGGCGGAGATCCAGGATGCCGCGCACCATGGCCGAGACGTCCTTCACGTCGCCGTTCGACAGGAAGAACGTCTGGATGACGAGGTCCTCGTACTCCTTGCGGTTCTGGGGCGTGTCCTGCGCGACGAGAATCGTCTTGTCGTCGAGGATCTTGTAGAAGTGCCCGGCCTGGCGCATGAGGGTCTCGAGGGCCTTCTGGAACGTCAGGTCGCGCAGGTCGATCGTGTAGCGGTCGTCCTTGAGCTGCGGATCGAACAGGATGTTGATGCCCGCGGCCGAGCCCAGCGTGGTGTAGATCTTCTTGATGGGCTGGTCCTGCGGGATCGTGAGGTTCATGACCTTCGTGGAGGAGGCGTCCAGCATGGGCTGCCGGGCCTTCTGTCCCCGCGCGTTGCGCTTGGCCTTCTCCACGGCGCTGCCGCCCTCGGAGGCGAGCCGTCGCTGCTCGATCTCTTCGTTCAGCCGCCGGAACTCCTGAAGGGCCGTGTCGTTCACGGGATCCAGCGCGACGCTCTGCTCGTACTCGAGCTTCGCGAGGTCCAGCGCGCCCGCCGAGCGGTGGATGCGCCCGCGCATGAGGTGGGCCTGCGCCGCCCTCATCTTGGCCTGGCTGAGCGCGATCTTGATGCGGGCGTTGTCGGGATCCCCGACGAGAGCCTTCTCGTAGCCGAGGACCGCGAGGTCCCAGTGCTCCCGGGCCTCTTCCTGCTGAGCGTCCCGGAACGCGCGGGTCGACGCGCAGCCGGTTCCGAGGAGGGTCGCGCCGAGAAGAAGGAGCGCCACCCGCCCCGGTTGTGAACGGACGAAAGTCATCGAAAGGTTCCTCATCGCGAAACGCTGGTCCCGAGCGGCATGCGGCGCGTGATCTCGCGCGGCAGGTCCTTGAAGCCCCAGTCCACGGACTCCTGGTTGATCTTGAGCAGAATGAACTTGCCGTCCAGAACGTCGCCCTCGCGGGCGTTGATGATCCGGCCACCTTCTTCGAACGCCACGATGGGTTTCTCCTTCGGCCCGAACACGGCCACGACGGTATACGGAATGGCCGGGGGAACGATCGGGGTGTTCGTCGGCGTCGGTGTGGGTTTCGAAGGCCCGTAGAAGCCCGCCTCGCGCTCGCCGGGGATCGGCGTCTTCGTGGGCGTGGGAATGGGGGGGTTCGTGGGCGTCGGCACGAAGAACGCGAACACGTTGCGGCTCACCTTGCCGATCCCGGCCATCTCGGCCGCGGGATCGGTGGGCGGCTTGGGGATGTCGTCGTAGTCGAGCACGACGACAGCCTTGCCGCGGCGCTGCGGTCCCGCATTCCCGGCGTTCGGGGCGGGAGCCTCGTCGCGCGGCCAGAACGACCACGCGGCCGCGCCGGCGAGCGCCGCGAACAGGAGCGCGAGGCGTTTTCTTTCCGGCGTCACTGGGGCGCTCCCGTGGTGCGGGCCGCGGGTTTCCGGGCCGAGGTCGAGGACGCCGACGAGCGCGCGGGACGGGGAGCGCGGCTGACCGTCCGGCGGAGCGCCGGGTTCATCCGCTCGTCGCGGAAGTAGTGGATCACCGAGAGGTTGACGTTGAGGAGGTCGGGCTGCTCCTCGTTCGCCGTGACGCTCACGCCGTCGAGGATCAGGAACTGGGGGTTCTTCTCGAAGGCCGCGAGAACGCCCTTCACCACCGGGTAGGACGCATTGACGCTGAAGGTGAGGCCGAGCCGCTGGATGCCGCCCTCCTGTCCGTCCTCGCCGTAGCTGACCGTGTCCGGCCGGACGCCGGCTTTTTTCGTGATCGTGTAGACGTCCTCGATGAGCGGCGCGAGCCGCTCGCGGCGGAGGCCCAGCAGGTCGTCGTGGAAGCTCGCGAGCCCGTCGCGCAGGGCCACGAGCCGCTTCTCGGCGGAGACGACTTTCTCGGCGGCGGCCCGGGCCTCGTCGCGCCGCTTGAGGAGCCCGTCGCGCGTCTCCATGAGCGCGAGGACGCGCGAGTCGTAGAACGCGTTGTAGGAGAGGAGGACGCCCACGTTCGCGAGGATCGCGAGGAGGAGGATCCCGAGGAGCGGCAGCCGCGCACGGAACGGGTTGGCGTGCGTCATGACTTCTTCTTCCCGGCGTCCTGATAGGTCACGCTCATCTGGATCCGCTTTCCCGCAGGGTCGGTGCCGTCTTCCGATTTGGGCCGCGGAGCGTCGAAGAACTCCGACGCGTAGAACGCGCGAACGAGCTTCGGAACGGCGTCGGTGTCGCGTGCGACGAGCTCGAGCGTGATCTCGACCCCTTCGTCGAAGAGCGCCCCCTGAGACAGCTTCTTCGTCCCGCCCTCGCTCTTGGCGCCGGTCTCCCGGGAGAGCCGGATCGAGGCGACGCGCACCTCGCCCGGCAGGACCTTCTCGAGGCGCGTCAGGAAGCGCGTCCACGAGAACGCGCGCTGCTTGAGGATGATGTTCGCCTCCTCGACGCTCTCGCCGAGCGCGCCGAAGTCGAACCGGGCGAGGGTGGCCTCGCCGGAGAGCTTCTTCTTCTCGAGCGTCTCGATCTCGGCCCGGAGGTCCACGATCTCGAGGCGGGTCTTCTCCGAATCGTCGAAGTACCGCGTGACGGTGCGCATCGAGAAGTAGGTGAGGACGAGCGTGGCGACGAGGAAGAAGCCCACGAGCGCGTTGGCGGGCCGGCTGTCGACGAAGGGCCTTCGGGCGAGGTTGAGCCTTTGCTGTGACATCGCGCTACTCCATCGCCGCCAGCGCGCCCGCGGCCAGGAGGAACGCCGGGTCGTCGCCGTCCCCTTCGACCTTCATGCCGGAGAGAATCCTCGCCCGCGACAGCTCGACGGGGTCCGCGGCGCCGGCCTCGGCGCGGAACGCGCGAAGGGCTCTCACGACGGGAGACGAGGCCGGCCCCGCGGCGCAGGACGCCGCGAGATCCAGGGGAACGTCCGCGCCGCCCGGACCGTCCACGAACGACGCCGAGAGCCGGATCTCCTGGAGCGCCTCGATCTCGTCGACGAACGGCCGCGTCCTCAGGAAGCGCACGACGCCCTCCTTGAAGAACAGCGTCGTGGCGGTGTCGCCTCCTGCCCAGACGACGAAGCCGTCGGGGCCCACGAGACCGCGGGCCAGCGTCGAGACCGCGAGCGACGCGCTCTCGAGCGCGCCGATGCGGATGCCGGCCGCGAGGAACGGGTTCTCCCAGGACGCGACGGCCTCCTCGGAGGCCGCGATCGCGAGGATGCGGTTTCCCGCCGGCCCCGGTGCCGCGACCTGCCACGAGATGCGGAGGTCGTGAGCGCCCTCGCCGAATGCCTTGCCCACCTTCCAGCGGACCATCTCCTCGGTCTCGCTGGTCCTGGCGGGCAGCTCGGGAACGTCGAGCGCGATCGCCTTCACGAAGTCGTCCGGCACGATGAGGGTGGCGGAGTGGGACCTCAGTCCGTTCGTTTCCTTGAGGGCCGCGATCGCTTTCGCGAGGCCTTCGCCGGCGACCGGCGCGCCGCCCGCGCCGCTCCGGAACGTCCCCGGAGGAAGGGACCGCGAGGAGAAGACGACGGGGTCGCCCTTCTTCGAGCGGCCCCGGGCTCCCGCGTAGGAAAGGCGCTCCCTCTCCAGCACGAAAACGTGCGGAGGGCGGACCTTCCTCAGGAATCCGGGCGTCTCGAGCTTCCCGAGGACCGCGGATTTCAGATCAGTCGACAAAAGTCACCTTGTTGATCTCGCGCAGGGTCGTCTCGCCGAGAAAGACCTTCTTGAGCGCCGACTCGCGCAGGAAGGCCATGCCTTCCTCCTTGGCGGCCTTCTTGATCTCGGGGGCGGGACGTCTGTCGAGGATGAGCGTTCGGATGTTGTCGGAGAGGTCCAGGAGCTCCGTGATCGCCATGCGGCCGTAGAAGCCCGCGCCGTTGCACTCGATGCAGCCGCGGCCTTCCCAGAACGTCATGCCCCTCACCTGCTCCCTCGTGAGGGCCGACTCCTCGAGGAGCTGGTCGGTGGGCACCATCTCGACCTTGCAGTGGGGACAGATCTTCCTCACGAGCCGCTGCGCGAGGACACAGTTGAGCGCCGACACGAAGTTGTAGAGCTCGACCTTCATGTTGAGGAAGCGGCCGAGGACGTCGATGACGTTGTTGGCGTGG
>JAEUQS010000850.1 GCA_016789625.1 Acidobacteriota bacterium
CGTCCTTCTCGAGGAGGTACTCGACCAGCTCGAGATTCTGCTCGTTGTCTTCCACCACGAGGATGGTCCTGGGCGGCGCCACGCCGGTATCCTAGCCGCGAATCCTCATGCGCCTTTCGCTCGGGACCGCCGGACTCGCGCTCGCGATGCTGGGGTACGTCTCCCAGGCGCCCGCCCAGGTGCCCGAGTACAAGCTCAAGGCCGAGCTGGTGGAGCGCTTCACGCGCTTCATCGAGTGGCCGGCTCCGAAGGAAGCGCCTGCGAAGCCGCAGCCGTTCACGATCTGTCTCTTCGGGCCGAGCCCGTTCCGGGCCGCCCTCGAGGAGATGTCCGCGAGCCGGAAGATCAAGGAGCGCCCGGTCGTGGTGACGGTTCTCTCGGCGCCCGCGGAGGCCGAAGGCTGTCAGGTCCTCTTCGTGCCGTCGGCGCAGAAGGACGGGCTCGAGAAGATCCTCGTCCACACGCTCGCGCGGCCCATCCTCACGGTGGGCGACACCGAGGGCTTTGCGGAGCGCGGCGTGCTCGTGAATTTCTACACGTTCGAGAACGCCGTGCGGTTCGAGATCAACGACTCGGCGGCGCGCAAGAGCGGCCTCGAGATCAGCTCGCGATTGCTCAAGCTCGCCCGGATCGTGGGCCTCGAGGAGAGGCCGTGAGGCAGCGGCTGCCCGACCTCAGCCTCGGGACGAAGGTCGTGCTCCTCGTCGTGACCGTGACGGGGATCGTGCTCGCGAGCGGCTTCGCTCTCGTCCTCACGCGCGACGTCGCGAGCTTCCGCAAGGACCTCGTCGAGCGCACCACGCTCATCGCCCGCGTCGTCGCCGACTCGAGCGGGGCCGATCTCGTCTTCCAGGATCGCAAGGCCTCCGAGCAGACGCTCGCGCTCCTGCGCAGCGTGCCGGACGTGCAGACGGCCGCGCTCTGGGATTCCAGAGGCGAGCTGTTCTCGACCTACCGGAGCGGCGCGGAGGCGAGCCTCCCCGAGCGCCCGGGGCCGCAGCAGGCCGGTGCCGAGTTCCGGAACGGGCTGCTGCTCGTGGTGCAGCCCGTGGCGGTGCCGGGCGAGGGGGCCGGGGCGATCGCGATCGGCGTCTCCACGGCTTCGCTCTCCTCGCGGGTGCGGGCGCACCTCGTCACCTCCGCGCTCGTGCTCCTCGTGCTCCTCGCGCTCACCGTCGTCCTCGCGTTCGCGCTCCAGAAGAGCATCTCGTCGCCGCTCCTCGAGCTCGTGGCCACGGTGAAGAAGCTGTCGCGCACTCACGACTACTCCGTGCGCGTGAAGCCGCGCGCGGCCGACGAGATCGGCGCGCTCTGCGAGGCGTTCAACGAGCTCTTCGGCGAGATCCAGCGCCGGGAGCGCGACAAGGAGCGGGCCGATCAGCGCTCCCGCGAGAAGAGCCTCTTCCTCGCTCACATGAGCCACGAGCTGAGGACGCCGCTGAACTCGATCATCGGCTTCTCCGACGTGCTCCAGGACTCCACGAAGGACCGTCTCGACGCGAAGGAGAGGCGCTTCCTCGACAACGTCAACAGCGCGGGCAAGCACCTCCTCCGCGTCATCAACAACATCCTCGACCTCTCGAAGGTCGAGAGCGGCACGATGGACCTCGTCCTGGATACGTTCTCGCCCGCCCCGGTCGTCGAAGGCGTCGTGGAGGTCATGCGCGGGGTGAGCGCCCGCCGGACCATCGCGCTCGTGCTCGATCTGCCCGCGGACCTTCCGTCGCTCCGGGCCGACGAGGTGCGGGTGAAGGAGATCCTCTACAACCTCGTCTCGAACGCCGTGAAGTTCTCGCCCGACGGCGCGACGGTGAGAATCGTCGTGAGGGCGGTGACCGAGCCCGCCGAGGGCGTCGCGATCGACGTCGTGGACGAAGGTATCGGCATCGACCCCGCGCACCACGAGCTGATCTTCCAGGAGTTCCGGCAGGTGGACGCCACGGAGGCGCGCCGCTTCGAGGGAACCGGGCTGGGGCTCGTGCTCGTGCGCCGCTTCGCCGAGCTGCACGGCGGCGGCGTCCGCGTCGAGAGCGCTCTGGGGAAGGGCAGCCGCTTCACGGTGTTCCTCCCGCTCCGGCCCCCGTCGCGCGGAGACGGAAAAGTTCAGTAGGCGGTCGCTTAGTAAAGCGGTCGCTTAGAAAGCGACAGTCATGGTGAGCGTCGCGCCCCGGCCCGGCTGCGGCAGCAGCGAGCTGTAGTACGAGCGCGAGCCGATCCACGCGCCGGACGGCCCGAACGCTCCCCGCACCTGGCCGGAGCCCGCGTCCCGCACTCCTGGGTGCGCGTAGCCGCGATCGAGGAGGTTGGTCACGGCGAGAGTGAGCCCCAGCCCCGGGACGAGGAGGTCGGTTCCGGCCACCGTTGCGTCCAGCGTGATGTAGGAAGCGACGGCGCCGACGGGATTCGAAGCGACGGTCTCGCGCCGCCCCACGAACCTCCCGCGCAGCGTGGCCGAGAGGTTTCTCAGCGGGGTCGCGGTGGCGCCCGCGAGCAGCGTGTCGCGCGCGAGATCGCCGATCTGGCCCGAGCCTCCGGGCTGATCCTCCTTGGCCCCGAAGAGGTGAGAGTAGTAGGCCCAGAGGCGGAGCGTCGAGAGCCCGCGCACCGGCACGAGCGCCTGGAAGTGAACGTCCGCACCCGTGACCGTGCGGTCCCCGAGGTTGCGGGCGCCTCCGGCGGTGTTCACGAGCGTGTCGCTGTTCTTCACGACGTAGACCGATGCGAGACCCGAGAGCCCCTTGCTCTTGTAGCTGCCCGAGATCTCGTACGTGCGCGAGCGCTCGGGCTCGAGGTTGGGGTCGCTGCCCGAGCCCGTCCAGCCCCCGTACAGAAGGCGGGGGTTCGGCTCCTGGAAGGCCTCGCCGTAGAGAGCCTTCACCCCCCACGCGCCGAAGTCTCCCACGTAGCCCGCGCGGAGCGTCGCGGCGGCGCCGTACTGGGAGTTGTGGTCCGAGCGCACACCCACGTTCACCTGATGGGGTCCCCCGAACCGCAGCTTCACCTGCAGGTATCCGCCCGTGTCCTTCGTGATGGTGCGGTTCTGGTTCACGCTCGACTCGGTGGGCGCGGCCGGATACGGATAGGTGCTGGCGTTCACGACGCCGGCCGGCACGGCGGGACCGTAGTTCGTGTCGTAGGCCTTCTGAAGGTCTTTCTGCTCGTACTTGAAGCCGAGGTTCAAGGAGAGTGCCGGAAGCGCGGCGGGCCGCACCTCGAAGTCCTGGAAGAGCGACCAGCTCGAGTTGAGAGCCTGCCAGTAGGAGAGCTGGACGGTCTGCACCGGCCGGTCCGACGCATCGAAGTCCGGCAGGCTCTCGACGAAGTAGGAATCGTTCGAGACTCCGCTCGTGCGGTAACGCAGGAGCGTGGACGACGAGACGGCGGGGGAGAGCGCCTTCTGGGCGCGCAGGAAGAAGCTCGTGTCGGGGCGCGACCAGATGACGTCGTTCTGCGAGCGGTCGCCCGGATACTCGTTGCCGTAGCCCGAGGACAGCCGCTGGTACGTGAAGCCGGCCTCGAGGAAGCCCAGCCGCACGCGCACGTCGGCGGCCCGGTTGCGTCGCTGCGAGCGGAACGCTCCGCCGAGGCTCGGGTTGTCGAGGAAGCCGCCCCACAGCCTTCGGTCGGCGAAATAGCGGTCCTTGGAGTACTCGTTCAGATCGGCGTGCGAGG
>JAEUQS010000012.1 GCA_016789625.1 Acidobacteriota bacterium
CCCAGGTGAAGGGCTGGACGGAGTCGTCCGGGGCGGAAGACGTCGCCGACCTCGCCGGGCGCCTGTCCGCCTTGCCGCTGGCGGCGCTCCTCGTGACCGACATCGCCCGGGACGGTGCCATGACGGGACCGAACCTCGAGCTCCTCGCCCGTGTGCGCGCCCGAACGGCGCACGAGATCCTGGCCTCGGGCGGGATCCGCGGACCCGAGGATCTCGCGCCCATCGACGCGGCGCTGGCGGGGGGACCCCGCGGGGTCATCCTGGGGCGGGCTCTTCACGGCGGCCACACGACGGTCGCGGCGCTCGTGGCGGCCTCTGGGGTCTCCCGATGAGCCTCGCCATCCGCGTGATTCCCTGTCTCGACATCGCCAAGGGCCGTGTCGTGAAGGGCCTCCGCTTCGAGAACCTCCGCGACGCCGGGGATCCCGTCGAGGCCGCGCTCCGCTACGAGGCCGAGGGCGCCGACGAGCTGACGTTCCTGGACATCGCGGCCGCGGTCGAGGAGCGCGGCACGCTCATCGACCTCGTGTCCCAGGTGGCGTCCGTGCTCTCCATTCCGTTCACGGTGGGAGGCGGCGTGAAGAGTGTGCTCGACGCGGGCGCGCTCCTCGCGGCCGGCGCGGACCGCGTGACGATCAACACGGCCGCGCTCGCGAATCCCGCGCTCGTCACCCAGCTCGCCGAGACGTTCGGCTCTCAGTGCGTCGTCGTGGCCGTCGACGGCAAGAGGGTGCAGCCTCCGGACGGCGCGGTGCGGATGCTGGCCGCCACGCACGGCGGGCGGCGGCTCACCGAGCGCGACGTGGCCACCTGGGCTCGCGAGGTTACGGAGCGCGGAGCGGGCGAGATCCTCCTCACCTCGATGGACGCCGACGGCACGAAGGCGGGCTTCGACGTCGACATGCTGCGGGCGGTGCGCTCCTCTACGAAGCTCCCCCTCGTCGCCTCCGGCGGAGCGGGCACGCTGGCCCACTTCGTCGAGGCCGTGGTCTCGGGAGGCGCGGACGCCGTGCTCGCGGCGTCCGTCTTCCACGACCGCGTTTATGCGGTCGGCGACGTCAAGGCCGCGATCCTGGCCGCGGGACTTCCCGTGCGCCCCGTGGAGCAGACCCTCTTGACCTCCGTCGACGTCGCGCCCGGCTCGCCCGATCCCTTCGGGCGCGTGGCTTTCGACGAGCGGGGGCTCGTCCCGGTGATCGTGCGGAACGCGTCCACGGGCGACGTCCTCACTCTCGCGTGGGCGAACCGCGAAGCGCTGGAGCTGACGCGCACGACGGGTCTCAGCCATTTCTACAGCCGCTCCCGGAGCGCGCTCTGGAAGAAGGGGGAGACCTCCGGGCACGTCCAGAACGTCCTCGCGGTCTCGGTCGACTGCGACGGCGACGCGGTGCTCTACGACGTGCGGCCGCAGGGCCCCGCGTGCCACCGGGGCACCGCCTCGTGCTTCACCGAGACCCTGAGGACCGAAGCCGCTCCCGAGCGCATCGACCTCGAAGCTCTCTTCGCCGTGGTGGAGGAGCGCCAGCGAAACCCGGATCCTCTCTCCTACACGGTCCAGCTCCTCTCGGGCGGCGTTCCCCGCATCGCCCGCAAGCTGGGTGAGGAGGCCGTCGAGACGATCCTCGCGGCGGTCGGCGAGAGCGACGAACGCGTCGCCGAGGAAGCCGCGGACCTCCTCTACCACCTCGTCGTCCTGCTCGCGGCCAAGGGCATCCCGCCCGAAGAGATCGCGAAGGCCCTTGCCCGGAGGCGCGGCACGCGCCGCCCAACGAAAGTGGAGAAGACCGTTCCATGAGCTCCTCCCTCGTCGTCGTCGAACGGCCCGCGGATCTCACGACCCCGGTCGCGGTGATGCGCGCGCTCCTCTCGCGCCCCGAGCCCTGCTTCCTCCTCGAGTCCGTCGAGGGCGGCGAGCGGCTCGCGCGATGGTCGTTCCTCGGCACGGCGCCGTCCCGCGAGATCTCGGGCTCCGACGCCCTCGCGCGCCTCCGTGAGCTGCCTCGCGTGCCCGTGGCCGCCGGCGTCGATCTGCCGCCGTTCACGGGAGGGGCCGTCGGCTACGCGGGCTACGACTTCGTGAGGCGGCTCGAGAGGCTGCCCGGGAAGAACCCCGACACGCTGGGCCTGCCCGACACCTGGTTCGGGGTTTTCGAGGACGTCGTCGCGTTCGATCACGTGAAGCACCGGCTGCTCTTCATCGCCCACGCGGAGGAAGGTTGCGAGGAGGCGGCGCGCGTCCGCCTCGCGAAGCTCGCCGCCTTCGTGGCGAACGCTCCCGGGTCGACGCCGCCACCCAGGATCGGGGGCGACTTCGAGGAGAGCCTGCCACGAGCGGCCTACGTCGACGCCGTCGAGAAGGCCAAGGAGCACATTCGCGCGGGCGACATCTTCCAGGTCGTGCTCTCGCGGCGCTGGACGACGCGGATCGAAGGGGATCCGTTCCCCGTCT
>JAEUQS010000025.1 GCA_016789625.1 Acidobacteriota bacterium
GGCGGTGAGCAGGCCCGGCAGCTTGATGTCGAGGCCGAACACGGCCTTGCCGTTCGACTTCTCGGGCGTGTCGAGGCGCTTCACCGGCTTGCCGATGAGGGTCCAGGCTTTCTTGTCCTTGAGCTTCACCTCGGCGGGCGGCGGGAGGGCCGCGGCCTCGGTCGCGAGCTCACCGAACGCGAGCTTCTTCTCGCCGTGGATCACGACGCCCTTCTCCACGCGGCAGCTCTCGGGCGCGACGCCCCAGCGCTTCGCGGCCGCGGCCACGAGGAGCGTCCGCGCGATCGCGCCCACCTGGCGGTAGCGATCGAACTCCGACCAGGTCGTGGAGGAGCCGCCCGTCATCTGCATGCCGAACGCCGTGTGCGCATAGTCCGCTCCGGCGGGCGCGTGCTCCACCTTGAACCTCGACCAGTCGGCCCCGAGCTCCTCGTTGAGGAGCATGGGCAGCGTCGTCCAGATGCCCTGGCCCATCTCCGAGTGGGAGATGCTCACCGTGATGGTGCCGTCCGGCGCGATGCGGACGAACGCGTTCGCCTTGGGCAGCCCCTTCTTCGCACCTGGCTCCTGCGCGGCGAGCCGCTTCATGCCCGAGGGCATCGCGAAGCCAATGAGGAGCCCGCCCCCCGCGACGGCCGCGGTGTGGAGGAACGTGCGGCGCGAGGGCGCCGACAGGGCGGAATGAGGAGACCTCGAGGACGGGAAGTTCGCCATCGCTCAGCCCTCCTTCTTCGCGGACGACGCCGTGAGGTCGGCGGCCCGGTGCACGGCCTCGCGGACGCGCTGGTAGGTGCCGCAGCGGCAGACGTTGCCCGACAGCGCCGAGTCGATGTCCGCGTCGGTGGGCTTGGGCTTGGCCCTGAGGAGCGCCACCGTGGCCAGGATCTGGCCCGACTGGCAGAAGCCGCACTGCACCACGTCGATCTCGGCCCACGCCTTCTGCACCGGGTGATCGCCGTTTGCCGAGAGGCCTTCGATCGTCGTGATCTTCTTCCCCGCGAAGGACGCGGCCGGCCGCACGCACGAGCGCACCGCGCTGCCGTCCACGAGCACCGTGCAGGCGCCGCATTGCGCCATGCCGCAGCCGTACTTGGTGCCCGTGTAGCCCAGGAGGTCGCGCAGCGCCCAGAGAAGCGGCATGTCGTCCGGGGCCTCGACCTCCAGCTCCTTGCCGTTGACGTTCAGCTTCATGCGCGGCCTCCTCGTGGGAACGCGGAAAGGCTACACCCCGGAAATGAAGTCCATCGATCGAACGACGGGTTGCCTGCTATCGTCGCGCGCCCTCAGGAGGATCGATGCGACGTCTCGGAATCGCCCTCGGAATGGCCTCCGGTCTGATGCTCGTGCTGAGCAGCGCGGCCCACTCCCTCCTCGGCTGGAAGCAGCTCTCGGCCGATATCGCGAAGACGAACGCGCCGCCCGATCTCGTGCGCGGGCTCGCCATCGGATGGCACTTCGGCGGGCTCGCGATGCTGATCTTCGGCATCCTCGTCCTCGGGCTCTTCGCGATGGCGCTCCGCGGAAACGCGATTCCGGTCGTTCCCGCCTTCGTCATCTCCATCGGATATCTGGCGTTCGGAATCGGCGCGCTCGCGGTCACGGGGTTCGATCCGTTCTTCATGGTCTTCATCGTGCCGGGGCTCCTGCTCCTCGTCGGCGCCTTGCTCGTCCGGAAGTCCTGATGTCCTTCGTGGAGGATCTCGAGGCCGCGCGGATCTACCGGCGCGGGCTCGCCGAGACCGTGCGGTACGCGTCCTCGCGCACGGATCTCTTTCCACCCGAGCAGCTCCCAGAGAAGCGCCTCCTCGACCGCGAGCACCGGGAAGCCCTGTGGTCGATCTGGCAGACGTTTCTCGACTACGAGCTCGCGCTCGGAAACCTGGGAAGGAACGCCAGCGTCTTCGACGAGGAGCACGAGGAGCCGCTCCTCGTCTTCGCGTCCACGCTCTTCGCCCGCTACCGGTTCGCGATGGCGTTCATCGAGCTGGCCGAGAGGGATCCCAGCCTCCACGTGGTACTGAACGAGGCGATCCCCGAGCTGGGGCTCCCGGCGGGCACGTACGCCGATCTCAAGCTGCGCTTCCTGAACGCGCTCCGCGCCGCCGAGTTCGGCGCGATCGAGGCGCTCCTCGCGGTGCGGGGCGGCACCTCGTACCCGGAGGTCCGCGCCGGGATCCACGAGGACTCGGACGAGATCGTCCGGATGGGCTTTCGCCGCGGACCCGTGCTCACCGCGAAGAACGCCGTCTCTGTGCTGAAGGCCGCGGGCTTCGCCGCCTGGTTCCCGGTGCAAACCAAGGTCGCCGATCTCATGGGCGACCTCAAGGTCTACCGGCAGGACCGCTGCCTGATCACGGAAGCCCAGATCCAGGCCGCGCTCCCCCGCCTCGAGCCCGGCGACATCTTTCTCGAGCGGCGCGAGTGGTTCCTCTCGAACGTCGGGCTGCCGGGCTTCTGGCCGCACGCGGCGCTCTACCTCGGAACGGCCGGGGAACGGACCGCCTTCTTCGGTGACGACTCCTTCGAAACCGATATCGCTTTACGCCACCCCGAGGCCGCGCGGAACGCGGCGATCCCGGAGGCCGGGCACCCGCGGCGCGTGCTGGAGGCCACGGGCGAGGGCGTCGTCTTCACCAGCCTCGAGCACTCCGCGTCCGCGGATTCCTGGGCCGTGCTGCGTCCTCGGCTGTCGAAGGCCGATCGCCGGGCCGCGCTCCTCCGGGCCTTCCGCTTCGCGGGGCGGCCGTATGACTTCAACTTCGACTTCCTCACCGACGACGCCATCGTCTGCAGCGAGCTCGTCTACAAGGCCTACCGGCCCGGCCTGGACCTTCCGCTCCTCGACATCCTCGGCCGCAAGGCGATGCCGCCCAACGAGCTGGCGCGGCTCTTCGACGCGGAGGCTCCCTCGCCGTCGCGACAGCTGGATCTCGTGCTCTTCCTCGACGGCAGCGACCGCAGAGGCGGCGCCGAGGAGGCCGGGGAAGACGCCTTCCGCGCGAGCTGGAAGCGCCCCAAGTGGCACACGCTGACGAGCGCCTAGAAAAGCGAAGGGCGGCCGTGTGGCCGCCCTTCTGCATCCGGAACCCGGGACGTTCTACTGAACGGCCTCGGTCGCCATGGTGGCCGGCGAGCCCGCCGGCTTCGTGAACGTCTTCACGGGCTTCTTCGTGTCCTTCGTGACCCACACGCGCGAGATCGTGCCGTCCTCACCCTTGAGCGCGACGCGCCAGGTGTCGAACGTCCCCGTCTTCACGGTGACCTTCTCGTCACCCTCGACCTCGAGGGCAACCAGCTTCACCTTCTGGGTCCTGACGTCGACGTTGCGGTACGACGCCGTGTAGCCGGCCGCGAGAGGAAGGGCCGCGACGACCTCGTAGGTGCCCGCGCCCTCCGCGAAGATGGGGCCGTCGAGGTCGATCGAGAACGGCTTCGCGGGGCCGCCCATGGCCGTCGAGCCCTCGATCTTGCCGCCCTTGACCTCGTACTCGATGGTGGCGGGACCCTGCTGGATCGAGCGCTTGAGCACCGTGAGCGTGGCCTTGTCGAGCACGGTCGAGTCCTTCATGGCGCCCATCGGGAGAACCGCGCTCTCGGTGACGACGAACGTGGCGCCTTCGGCCTTGATCTCGCGCGAGATGTCCATGGGCATCTGCTGCTCGCCCATCTGGAGGAGTCCGGCGAACTTGGAGGAGCCGGCGGTGAGAGTGCCCGCGAGCTTCGGGGCGTCCTTGCCCGCCGCGGCGGCCTTCTTGGCCAGAACGACGGTCTTGGGGTCCACGGTGATCTCGGCGAGGCGCTTCTCGACCTCGGGCGTCATCGTCGTCTGGGCCTTGCCGCCCACGTGCTTGGCGAGGAACTTCTCGGCGGCCGCGATCCAGGCCATGTTGTTCACGGGGCGCTGGAATCCGTGGCCCTCGTCGGGCGCCACGATGTACTCCACCGGGAAGCCGCGGTCGCGGAGCGCGATGACGATCTGGTCCGACTCGGCCTGCTTCACGCGCGGGTCGTTCGCGCCCTGCACGACGAGGAGCGGCGTCTTGATCTTGGCCGCCGCGGTGAGCGGCGACTGCGCGACGAGCTTCGCCTTGCCCTCGGGCTTCGTGGGGTCGCCCATGCGCACGTGGAACAGCTTGCGGATGGATTCCCAGTACGGCGGGATCGAATCGAGGAGCGTGAGGAGGTTCGAGGGCCCGACGAGCGAAACGCCGGCCGCATAGACGTCGGGCGTGAACGCCACGCCCGCGAGGGTCGCGTAGCCGCCGTAGGAGCCGCCCATGATCACGACGCGCTTCGGATCGGCGATGCCCTGCGCGACGAGGTACTTGACGCCCCAGGTGAGGTCGTCCTGCATCTTCTCGCCCCACTGTCCGTTACCGGCGTCGAGGAACTTCTTGCCGTAGCCCGTGGAGCCGCGGAAGTTGGAGGAGAGCACCGCGTAGCCGCGGTTCGACCAGAACTGCGCGTAAGGGTTGTAGCCCCAGGAGTCACGCGCCCAGGGGCCGCCGTGGGGGAACAGGATCACGGGCAGGTTCTTGCCCGAGGAGCCCTTCGGGATCGTGAGGTACCCGGGGATCTCGAGGCCGTCCGACGACTTGTACCGGATGGGCTTCATGGGCGAGAGCGCGGCGCGGGGCAGCTTCTCGCGGACCTTGTACTGGAGCGTCAGGCCCCGGCTCTTGCGGTCGAACAGGTAGACCTCGCCGGGCTCGACGTCGCTCGAGGTCACCACGAGCGAGAGCGTTTCGTCCTTGGTCTGGGACACCGGGGTGATCTCGCGCCCCGGGAACTTGCCCTTGAGGAAGTCGTAGTCGGCCTTCCACTGGGCGTTCCTCCAGAGGAAGCGGGTCTTGTCGTCTTCGTAGGTCGTGCCCACGAGCTCGTCGGTGAGGTCGGAGAAGATCGCGTTTCCGAAGTCGACGCGCTTCTGGGGATCGCTCTCGACGAGCTCTTCCTTCCCGGACTCGGGGTCGAGGAGCGCCAGCCGTCCGAGATCCGTGCCCTTGTTCGTGTCCAGGTAGACGCGCTTGCCGTCCTTGTGGAACCGCACCGGGCCGCAGCTCTCGAGGACGTCACAGGAGTAAACCTTCTTGAAGCCCGCGTCGGTGACGGTCAGGAACTCGGTGTCGCCGTTGTCGGCCGAGCGCGTCGCGAGACGCGCCTTGCCCGTGAGGTCGAACACCCAGCCGGTGAGGCGTTCGGTGTTCTCGCGGAGCTTCTTGCGGGCTCCCGTCGAGATCGTCACCTCGTAGAGGTCGTGCCACGCGGCGTCCCGGTCGTTGAGGCCCACGTAGATGACGTCGGGGTTCGTCTTGGGGACGTCGTAGATGATCGTCCGGACGCCCTTGGCCTCGGTGATGTTGCGCGCGGCCGGGACCTTCGAGCCCTCGGCCGGCTTGGCGGCGGGGTCCACGGCGTAGACGTTGAAGTTCTCGTCGCCGCCCTGGTCCTGGACAAACAGGATGTACTTGCCGTCCCGGCTCCAGAAGTAGGCCGGCACGGGGCGCTTGGTCTCGGCCGTGATGGGCGTCGCCGCCGTGAAGGGATCGCCCGTTTTCTTCACCCAGATGTTGCGGGTGCCGTCGAGCGGCTTCACGAACGCGATGAACTTGCCGTCGGGCGAGAGCCGGGCCTGGGAGATCTCGGGATCGCCGAAGAAGATCTCGCGGTCGACGAGCGGCGGCACCTCGGAGTGCGAGGCCGCGACGGCTACGGACGCCGGCGCCAGCGTGGCGAGCGTCGCGAGTGGCACGAAGAGAGCCGCCCGCAGAACGCGGGCCGGGGACAGGACGTGAGCTTTCATTTGACTCCTCAGGGATGCTTTCCCGATCGCGGAGTCTACGAAAGGTTCACTTTCTTGTTTCAGCGTTCGGAATGTCGAGGGTGGCGAGCTCGAATGTCCCACTCCCCTTGCGGCCCCACACGGGAATGCCCAGCTCGGCATGCACCCAGGTGTGGACGGTTTCCCCCCGCCGCGACTCGACGAGATGCCGGGCGGGCAGCTCGCCCGCAGCGACGAAGACGGACTCCCTCGGCAGCAGCTCCCAGGAGGCCTCGCAGAGGCGCCCGAGCACCTGTCCCGGCTCCGACGTGTCGTAGACGCAGCCCCTCGGCAAATCGCTTCGGCCCTTGAGGCCGGCCGTGGCAGCGGCTTCCGTCCGCAGCGCGAACCGCGCGGGCACGCGGACCGTCTGCTCGGCGATGCCCGTCTCACCGCCCCGCAGCGTCGCGTACAGCGTGTCCCCGTCCCGCGAATAGCGCGTGCGCTCCACGCGCCGCGAGGGTCCGCGGCGGGTAACCTGGGCGAAGCGGGTCTCGCCATCGGCTCCGGCGCTCTCGACGACCTCGAGGGACTCCCCCGCGGCGTGCACGTCGCTCTCGATCGTGCGGCCGCCGGTCTTGCCCTTCAGGATGCGGAAATTCTCGGTCTTGATGACCCGCCCGCCCGCGTCGCGATGCACGTACGTGCCCTGCGCGATCAGCTCGTCCTTGCGAGG
>JAEUQS010000036.1 GCA_016789625.1 Acidobacteriota bacterium
GAGAGCATCGGGACGCTCCCCGAGGCCCGCGCTCTCCAGGGCTGCGAAGACTGGCACTTCTGGCTCCAGGCGGTGCTCCGGGGCGTCGTGATCGAACGGGTGCCGGACGTGCTCTGCCTCTACCGGCTCCATGCGGGAAGCTCCGGGTCTTCGAGCCTCGCCATCGCGCGCCGGGAGTCCGCGCTCATGAGGTCCGCGAGAGATCTCTTCGCCCGGCACGGCGAAACGGGGGAGCGGAGCCGTTCGTTCCTCGCGGCCGGCATGGCCTCCGTAGCTTCGCGCTGGCTGCTCCTCGGGGAGCCCGCCGCGTACCGCGAGCTGATGGCCCTGGCCCGCGCCGAGGCGCCCGAGGCGTTTCGTGAGGCCCGCCTCGGGGAGATCCGGAACGCCCTTCCCGCCGCTCGTCTCCCGAGCGCCGCCGACGAGTCCGCGCTCCTCCATCTGAGGCTCGGCGACGCGCTCGCGAGTCTCGGCTCCCCGGTGCTCGCGGCAACGCTCTTCCTGAGGTGCCGGACGTTCTCGCGGCTCCGCTCGGTCGCGGCGCGCTTCGGGGAGGGGGAGACGCTCGACCGCATGCTCCTCACGCTCGCGCGGGTCGTCGACGCGGCGCTGACGGAGCGGGAGCGTGGGAGCCCTGCTTCGTTCGCGACCCACGTCGCCACGGCGCTGGGCCTCGTCGAGCGGTCGGCCGGCCGCCTCGAGGAGGCGCGTGCCCGGTTCGAGGAGGCGCTCCTCCTCGACGCGAACAACACCTGGGCCGCCCTCGAGCTCCTGGCCCTCGACCTGCGCGGCGGGCGCCTGCTCGCCGCACGGAGGCGCTGGTCGGCGCTCGGACGCGGCGGCTCGCGTCGCGCCCTGCGCGCCGGCGCGCTCTGGATCCTCCAGCGCCACCCGCGGCTCCGCGAATTGGCGCGGAGCCTGGCCGCTAAGATTCGGTGAGAGACCTCACGGCGCCCGCGACGGCGCGCGCGGCCGCGCGCGGACGCTTCAGCGCGTGCTTCATGCTGCCGATGGGATCCGCGAGGATCCGCTTGGCGAGGCCTCCGCGACGCGCACGGTGCTGCTCCCACACGTCGTGGGCGTGGCACATGAACTGCTCGAGCTCCTCGGCGCTCAAGGTCTCGGTGCGAACGACCCCGCGGGACATGCCGTCGTAGGCGCTGTAGTCGAGGGTCTTCAGGAGGTCGTTCCTGGCGGCGTAGTCGTAGAAGCGCGTTCCCGGGAACGGCGTCGCGATCGAGAACTGCACCGAGTAGGGGTCGAGCTCCAGCGCGAGGTCGAGCGTCTCCTGCATCGTGGCCGGGGTCTCGCCGATGTGACCGAACGAGAACGTCAGGTGCGTGCGGATCCCGAGCGAGTGCGTGAACGCCATCATGTCGCGGAGCTTGCCGAGGTCGAGGTTCTTCTGGATCCCGTTGACGATCCCCTGGTTGCCCGACTCGACGCCGTACTTGACCGCGGCGAGACCCGCCTGGGCGAGCTTCTCGAGGGTGGGCTTCTTCAGCGTGTCGGCCCGGCACATGGCCGACCACGGAATGGTGTGGAGACCGCGCGCGATGAGCTCGTCGGCGAGGCCGGCGAGGCGCTTGTCGCCGATGTTGAACGTGTCGTCGTCGAAGTAGTAGGACGTGTACGGGAACGGGTCCTTGCGGAAGAGCTGCTCGATCTCGTCCGCCATGTTCTTGCCCGAGCGCGTGCGGTACTTGTTGTCCTCGTAGACGACCTGGGGCCACACGCAGAAGTCGCACTTGAACGGGCAGCCCCGCGAGCCGAGGAGCTGGGCGCTCGGCGTGGGCTGGTCCATGGGGTTGTCGGCGTAGAGCGACATGTCGAGCGTGGCGCGGTGCGGGAACGGCAGATCGTCGAGGTTCGGGATGTTCGGGCGGCGGGTCTCGACGATCGTCGAGCCGTCCTTCGCCCGGTGCACGAGGCCGAGGGTGCCGTCGAGGGCCTTGCCTTCGCGGAGGCGTTCGGCGTACTCGAGAACCGTGTACTCCCACTCGCCGCCCGCGAGGGCGTGAAGGAACGGGTACTTCGCGAAGCTCCCGGTCATGAACCCGACGTGATGCCCCGTCATGAGCACCCGTGCGCCGGTCTCCCGCGCGAACGTCTCGGCCCAGCGGAGATCGACGTCGATGGAGGCCGTGGCGTTCTCCTGGATCACGATGTCCGGAGCGAAGCGCTGGACCTTCGCGAGGAACGAGGCGTCGGATTCCATCGTCGCGCAGCCGTCGAGGAGACAGACCTCGAAGCCCGCGTTCTCGAGAAGGCTCGCCGAGTAGCCGAGGTAGAAGGGGTACGGCATGTAGCCGGTGCCGTTGGCCTCGAAATGGGGCCAGCGGGAGCCGGCGCGCACGCCGTAATGCCCGGGACGGAGCCAGGGCGGATTCACGAGCGCGACTTTCATATGGAGCCTTCCTCGAGCGGCCGGCTCGAATCATCACTCGTGGCCTTGCGCGTTCCGCGCTCCGCATCTGCTCCCGAGGCTCCGCCCCTTTGGGGCTCCGCACCTGCGTGCGCGGCGCGCGCGAATTCCTCGAAGATGTCGTCGATCGAGCGCGTGACGTCCCAGCCCGGATAGTGAGCCTTGAGCTTCGAGAGATCGGAGTAGTAGCAGATGTGGTCGCCCGTCCGCGCCGTTTCGCTGTAGGTGGTCTCGACGCGGACGCCCAGGATCTGCTGCACGCGGTCGAGGGTCTCCAGGATCGAGACGCTGTTGTCCTTGCCGCCGCCGAGGTTGTAGACCTCGCCGGGGCGCGGCGCCTCGATGAACCGCTCGAAGGCGCGCACGACGTCGTGACTGTG
>JAEUQS010000041.1 GCA_016789625.1 Acidobacteriota bacterium
TACGTGGAGGACTCCGACATCTCCGGAGCGGCCGACAACGCGATCGACTTCGTCGGCGTGCAGTACGGCCACCTCGTGAACAACCGCATCCACCGCGCGCTGGACTGGTGCCTCTACCTCAAGGGCGGCTCGGCCTACCTGCGCGTCGAGGGGAACGAGGTGTTCGACTGCGGCACGGGGGGCTTCACCGCGGGCCAGGGCACGGGCTTCCAGTTCATGACCTCGCCCTGGATCCACTACGAGGCCTACGACCTGAAGTTCACGAACAACGTCGTGCACGACGTCGCCGGCGCGGGCTTCGGCGTCAACGGCGGCTACGACATCCTCTTCGCGCACAACACCGTCTTCCGCGCGGGCGGGCGCGGCCACCTCTTCGAGGCCGTGTTCGGGAGCCGGAGCTGCGACGGCCAGCCCGGCGGCGATCCCGTGCGCGCGAACTGCCAGACCTTCCTCGCGCAGGGTGGCTGGGGAACGACGGCCGTGGACGACGGCACGAACTCCGTGCGCATCCCGAACCGCAACGTCCTCGTTTTCAACAACGTCTTCGAGAACCCCCAGGGCGCGCCCGCGAACCAGCTCCTCGCGGTCGCAGGTCCGTTCACGAACCCGGCCTCCTCGAACGTGCCCGCGCCGGCGCGAGCCGACGAGGGACTCCTTTTCGCCGGCAACGTCTTCCACCTGGCAGGGCGCGAGCTGCCCTCGGGCCTCGGGGACGACACGGGTTGCACGGCGGGCAACGCGACCTGCACCGAGGCGCTCTTCCAGAGCGGGAACGCCGTGAACACCGGCGTTCCCGCCCTCCGCGACGGGAGCGCCGGTGACTTCCGCCCCATCACGGGAGCCGCGGCCTTCACGAGCCTCGCGCGCGTCCCCCCGGCCTTCACGGGAACGGACCGGCCCACCATGCCCTCGAGCCCGCAGGGCGATCTCGTGAATCTCGTCCCCGAGGATCGCGACGGCGTGGCGCGCAACGCTCCCAGCCCGGCCGGGGCCTACGCCAAGGGAGTCGACCTCCCCCCGGCGCCGGACCCCGTCACGGTCGCGACCCGCTTCGTTCCGGTGCTCGTCTCCGCCTCGGGCGCGGGCGGCGCGTTCTTCTCGACGGAGCTGATCCTCGCGAACCGCGGCACGAAGGACGGCAGCGCGCGCCTCGCGTACACCGACACGACCGGGGCGCGGGGCGAGGTCATGGAGAGCCTTCCGGCCGGACGGCAGAAGGTGATCCCCGACGCCATCGCGTTTCTGCGCGAGCACGGCGTCACGCTGCCGGAGGGCAACCGCGTGGGCACGCTGCGCGTGGTGTTCGAGGGCCTCGCCTCGCCGTTCGAGGGCGCCGTCCTCGCACGGACGACGACGCCCGTGCCGGGCGGGCGGGCCGGACTCTCCTATGCCGGTCTCCCGATCGGCCAGCTCTTCTCGGACGCCGCGGTCGTCGCGGGCCTCCGTCAGAACGAGAGGGACCGCTCGAATCTCGCCCTGGCACACGGCGGCGCGCCGGGGAGCGGCGGGGTGGTCCTCGACGTGACGGTCTTCGACGAGACGGCCCCCGGGGGCCGCTCGCTTTCGCAGGTCTCTCTCGCCGAGGGCGGCTTCGTGCAGCTCAACGCGGTGCTCGCGGTCGAGGGGCGCGCGTCGAACAGCGGCTGGATCCGCGTGTCGCGCGCCTCGGGGAGCGCGCCCTGGTACTCCTACGCCGTCGTGAACGACCAGGCCAACGGGGACGGCTCGTTCCTCCCCGGAACGCGGCCGGAAACCGATATCGCGAGGAGCGGCTTCGTCGTCCCCGTGGCGGTCGAGACCGCGGCGTTCCAGACCGAGCTCGTCGTCACGAACGTGGGCGTGAACCGACAGAACGCGCTCCTCTCGTACGCGGCCTCGGCGCTCGGGAACAGCGAGAAGGTTTCGCCCCTGACGCTCTCCCTCGGACCCGGAGAGCAGGTAGTGCTGCCCGAGGTCGTCGAGCACCTGAGAGCCGCGGGCGCGCCGGGCGTGGGTCCGCGAGGGCCGGGCTTCGCGGGTGCGCTGTTCGTGAAGGCGGCGCCCGGCACGGCGTCGGGCCTCCGCATCGGGGCCCGCACCTCGACTCCAGGGGGCGGCGGCCGGTACGGCCTCTTCTATGCGGCGCTGCCGGATCCCGGTCTCGCGGCCGAGCGCACGGCGTACCTCTTCGGCCTCCGGCAGGACGCGATCGACCGCACGAACCTCGCGATCGTGAACACCGGCTCCTTCTCGGGCGACGAGTCGTCGTTCGAGATCGCGCTCTACGACGGAGCGACCGGAGCCCTCGCCGCGACCGTGCACGACGTCCGCGTTCCGGCGCGCGGCTTCGTGCAGCTCAACGCGGTGCTCGCGGCTCACGCCCCCGGGGTGACGAACGCCTACGCGCGGGTGAGCCGCACCTCGGGCAGCAATCCCTTCCTCACGTACGCCGTGATCAACGACGGCGCCGAGCCCGGACAGCGCAGCGGCGACGGCACGTTCGTGGCGATGGAGCTGGACCCTCTCGAGCCCTGAGCTCCTTCGCGCGGGGAGGATTTGCGGCTACGCTCCCCGCGCTTGACCACGGCCCGTCGAAAGATCCCTCTGTCTCTGCAGGTTCTGCTCGGCGTCGGGCTCGGCATGGCCGCCGGCGTGGTCTTCGGGACGGGCCCCATCGCGCTCGGCCTGACGACGGAGAAGCTGGGGACCCTCGGGCTCCTCGTGATCCGCCTTCTGAAGGCGCTGGCGGCGCCGCTCATCTTCTTCGCGATCGTGGACGGCTTTCTCAAGACGCGGATCCGCGGGCGCGACGGCCGGCTGCTCGTGGGCATCTGCCTCTTCAACGTGACGGTGGCCTTCGGGATCGGCCTCCTCCTCGTCAACACGCTCCGCCCCGGCGATCTGTGGCGCGGCCACGTGGACGAAATGCTGGGCCTGGTGGCGAAGGACGGCAGCCCGAACCCGCTCGCCGCTGCCGCCGCGGCGCGCCCCACGCTCGATCCCTGGAAGAACGTCACCGGCTACGTGCCCGAGAGCCTCCTCGAGCCGTTCGTGAAGAACCACGTCATCGGCATCGTGCTCCTCGCGCTCCTCTTCGGCGTCGCGGTGCGCCACGTGTCCGACGAGCGAAGCCGGGAAGTGGAGGTGGCCGCGGGACCCTGGGTGGTGGCCGAGCTCGTCCACTCGGGCTTCCAGATCCTCCTTGCCGCGCTGGAGAAGATCGTCGCGTTCGTCCCGTTCGCCGTGTTCTGTCTCGTCGCGCAGGTCGTCGGACGCTCGGGCCTCGGAGTCTTCAAGGTTCTCTGGGTGTTCCTGGCCGTGCTCCTCGCCGGGCTCTTCCTGCATTCCCTCGTGTACTACACGCTCGCGGCCTGGCTCGTGGGCCGGAAACCGCCGAACGTCTTCCTGAAGGAAGGCCTGCCCGCGATCCTCACGGGGCTCTCCATCAACAGCTCGCTCGCGACGCTGCCGCTCACGTTGAAAAGCCTCTCGCGAATGGGCGTCTCCGACGGCTCGGCCCGCCTCGGCGCCTGCGTGGGCACGCAGCTCAACAACGACGGCATCACGCTCTACGAGGCCATGGCCGCGCTCTTCCTCGCGCAGGCCTGCGGCTTCGAGCTGTCGCTCGCCGAACAGGCGGTCGTGGTGGTGGCGTCCCTGATGGCGGGCATCGGCATCTCGGGCATTCCCGAAGCGGGCCTGATCGTGCTGCCGCTCGTGCTCTCGGCGGCGGGCCTGCCCGAGGTCGTCGTGGCCGCGGCGATCCCGCTCATCGTGCCCGTCGACTGGATCATCGCCCGCGTGCGCTCGGGCGTGAACGTCATGGCCGACATGCTCGTCTCGATTCTCCTCGACCGTTTTCGGGCAGAGGAGTAGCAGGAGGAACCTCGTGCAAAGCCGCCGCGATCTCGCGAAGACCCTCGGCCTGACCGTTGCCGCCCTCCCCTTCGCGGCTCGTGCCGCGGATCCCACTCCCACCCCGACGACAACGCCGACACCCGAGCCGCAGCCGGCCGACGCCGTGGCGCTCGCCCTGACGCAGGCCGCGGTCGTGAAGTTCGCTCTCACGGCCGAGGAGGCCACGAAGGTGGGTGAGTCGATCGTGCGGATCCGGAGGAGCGCCCGCGCCCTAGCCGCGCTGAAGCTCTCGCCCGCCGAGGAGCCGCTCTGGAACGGCGTGCCGGCCGACGCGGACGGTGTGAAGTGACAGAACCCGATATCGCGTTCCTCTCCATCGCCGAGCTGGGAGCGAAGCTCAGGTCGAGGGCCGTCTCGCCCGTCGAGCTCGCGACGGTCTTCCTGGACCGGCTCGAGAAGCACGGACCCGGCCTCGGCGCGCTTGTCACGCTCACGCGCGAACGCGCCCTCGCCGAAGCCCGCGAGGCCGAGAAGGAGCTGCGCGCCGGCAAGGTGAGGGGTCCGCTGCACGGCATTCCCTACGGCCTCAAGGACCTCGTCGCGACGAAGGGCATCCCGACGACGTGGGGCGCCGAGCCCTACCGCAACCAGGTCTTCGACTTCGACGCCACGGCCGCCACGAAGCTGCGAGAGGCCGGAGCCGTGCTCGTGGCGAAGCTCTCGATGGTGGAGCTGGCCGGCGGGCTCGGCTACAACAACGCCGACGCGTCGTTCACGGGGCCCGGACGCACGCCCTGGAACCGCGATTTCTGGTCGGGCGGGTCGTCCAGCGGGCCGGGCTCGGCCGTCGCGGCCGGTCTCGTTCCCTTCGCGATCGGCTCGGAGACCTCGGGTTCGATCCTCACGCCGTCGGCGTTCTGCGGGGTCTCGGGCCTGCGGCCCACGTACGGCCTCGTGAGCCGCCACGGCGCGATGCCGCTGGCCTTCACGCTCGACAAGCTGGGCCCCATGGCGCGGAGCGCGGCCGACTGCGCGCTCGTCCTCGCGGCCATCGCGGGCAAGGACCCGAAGGATCCGCAGACGGCGGGCCGCTCCTTCACCCCCGAGGCCCCGCGAACCCGATATCGCGTTGGGGTGCTGAAGGGCTCGTTCGAGAAGGCGCAGCCCGAGGTCGCCGCCGCGTTCCAGGAGTCCCTGAAGGTGCTGGGGACGTTCTGCGACGTGGTGCCCGACGTGGAGCTGCCGGACCTGCCGTACGGGCCGGTCGTCGGCACGCTCGTGGGTGCCGAGGGCGCGGCGATCTTCCGGGAGCTCATCGAGAGCGGGAAGACGCGGCTCCTGCGGGCCGCGAACGACAAGTGGGGCGGCTTCGCGGCGTCGATGACGCTGGCCGTCGACTACCTCGACGCGCTCCGGGCCAAGGCCCGCATCGTGAGAGACGTGGGCGCGCTCGCCGCGAAGTTCGACGCGCTCGTCGCGCCGACGCGCGCGTCCCTGGCCTACCCGATCGGTCTGGACTTCGACAAGGCGTACCCGGGCGTCAGCGGGGGCCCGGCCGTGATCGCGGCGGGCACCATCGCGGGGCTGCCGGCGCTCTCGGTTCCGAACGGCTTCGCGCCAAACGGCCTGCCCACGGGCCTCGCGTTCCTGGGCGGCGGCTTCCGCGACGGACGGCTCCTCGCGCTCGGCGCGCGCTACCAGTCCGCCACGGACTTCCACCGCAAGAGGCCGCCCTCGTACTAGGACGGCTTCTTGAACAGGTGGACCGTCTCGCCGCGCGCGAGCATGGCCACGAACTCTTCTATCTTGCGGGCCCGCGTCTCGGCCTTCTTCACGGTGTGGATGCGGAACAGCATCGAGTAGCGGTGGCCCGAGCCGAGCGTCTCCCAGAACGCCTTCGCCTCGGGGTTGGCGTCGAGAGCGGCCTGGAAATCGGGATCGGCCTTCGCGCGGCTCGGCGGGTCGTAGGCCGCGTCCCAACGGCCATCGGCCTTGGCGCGCTCGATCTCGGCGAGGCCCGCGGGCGCCATCTCGCCGTCGGCGATGAGCTTTGCCGCCTTCTCGCGGTTCACCTTCGACCAGAGGCTCTTCTTTCCCCTGGGCACGAACTTCTGCGCCCACTCGGTTTCGGATCGGCCGTTCTTCTGCCCGTCGATCCAGCCGTAGGCGAGCGCTCCCTCCACGGCTTCGAGGTACGTCACCGAGGCCTGGCCCGAGCCCGCCTTCGCCAGGACGAGCCAGACTCCCGGGGACTTTCCGTGGTTCTTCGCAAGCCAGGTGAACCAGGCGCGCCGGCTCTTGCACCGAAGGTCGTCGAGTGGAACCGTCGCCATGCGCGGAGGATGCCTCAGGCGGGCTGCGCGACGCGTAGGAGGGTTCGGCATTCGGACCGTCGCTCGAGCAAAGAAGGCCTCATCCAGCGGCGGAACATCGGAGGTGTCGATCTCGGCATCGGAGAGGGCGGCGACCCTGGCCCAGTCGGTCTTGGAGGTCCGTGTCGCGGCGCGGTCGCTCATGCTGGCGTCAGCCCTTCTGGGGTCAGCTGCCAAGTCTCCCAGAAACTCCGACGCAGGCCTCGACGCCGGTCACGATAGCTGCTCGCGAGCCGGGTGCACGCACGTGGAGCAGATGCCGCTTGGTGTCGTACACCTCTTGCAGATCGCCCTCGTCCGTCCTTGGGAACCGGCGAGACGAACTTCGCCTCGCGGCGGCGCTCGATGATCTGCTGCGTCGGCTGACCCTGGGTGTCCAGCTCCCGATGCCGCGCGGGCAGCTCGTACGGGGAGTTGAGGATCGGGCGCTCGAAGAACGGATTCGACGACATCCGCCTACCCGGACTGGCGCGCGGAACGAGGTCCCGCAACGGCGGTGCTGGCAACCCAGTCGATCATCGAGCGCTCTCCTGAAGGCGGCAAGCTACCACCGGAGGGAGCCGCTTGCGAGCCGTAAGCACGCGTGCGGAGGGGCGCAAGGCCTT
>JAEUQS010000077.1 GCA_016789625.1 Acidobacteriota bacterium
AGCTTCCAGTTGTCGGCCGAGGTCCCGCCGAAGAACGGGAGACCCTGCGAAAGGCCGGGCACGGACTCGAAGCCCGCCCGAAACGCGTCGAAGTTGAACGACAGCCCGTCCGCGAACACGAAGAGGGCCCGCGCATCGGGGCCGACGCCGGGCGCGAGGTTCCGCGCGACCTCCGCGCCCACCGGCCGGGCGCCGCCGCAAAGCCCTTCCGAGAGGCCGTGCGCGAAGCGCAGCTCGTCGGATTCGATCGCCATGACGGCGACGGCGAAGTTCGACTCGTCCGCCTCGCCATTCGCGATGATGCCTTCGCCGCTGCAGCCGCACAGCGGGGCCCGGAACGTAGCCTCCCGGACGGCCGAGACGAGCGCTTCCTGGGGATAGCCTACGGAGGCGAAGACGAAAACGAACGTGGGCCGGCCGATTCCCCCGGACCTCATCGCGTCGACCGCCGCCTCCTGGCCGGCGACACGAGGGTTCCGGTGGTGGCTGATGGCAACTCCAGCCCGCGTACCCATGGACCGCCTCCTCGCTCTCGATCAGCTGTCCGATGCTACCTCAGGGCTTCGCCGCGGCGGCGTTCCACGTCGCGTTTCCGAGCAAACGGTATCCATCGATCCGGGGCGTCCAGCTCAGACCCCTGGTGGAGAAGACGACGTCTTCGTACTGATAGACGGGAACCGTGATCGCCTCGGAGACGAGCTTCGCGCTGATGGCCGAGAGGCGCGCCTGGCGGATCTCGGGACGGATCTCGCGGCGCGACCCGTCGATCGCCTCGTCGAGCCCGGGCACGAGGGATCTCTCGTAGGAGTAGTTCGCGACGCCGAGGCCGGCCGCGACGTCGCGCGAATGGGCCCAGCGGTCGAAGAACTCCTGGGCATCTCCGTAGCGGCAGGAAAAGCGGAGCAGGTAGAGAGAGGACTGTCCGTTGCCCACGACCTCGAAGAACGCCTGGTCGGGCAGGGGATTGCGATCGACCGTGATGCCGAGCGCGCCCAGGCTTTCGGCAATGGGCTCCGCGAGATCTTTCATGAGCTCGCGATAGTCGAACCGGACCCGGAAGCCCTTCGCGAACCGCGTCCCCGCGAGAAGCCGCTTCGCCTCCTCGAGGTCCTGCCTGGGCGCGGGAACCTCCGGCGCATGGCCGAAGACCATGGGCGGGATCATCTGGGTGGGGATGAAGCCGGCTCCTGCGGCGGCTCTCACCGCGGCGAGGTCGAGGCTCCTTGCGAACGCCTGCCGCACCTGCGCGACGAGGAACGGGTTCTCACGTTCGCTCCCGGGCAGGGCGACTCCCGGTGTCTCGGCGCCGCGAAGGTCGAAGCCCAGATACGCCACCGAGAGTCCCGGCACCACCGCGCGGTCGAAGCTCGCCGCGGCGGTCGCGGACGCCGGTGACGAGGGCCGCAGGGAAAAGAAGTGGGGCAGTCCGGAGCGCGCGAGCTGCTCCACGGCGGGAATGTCGAGATGGCGGGTGACGAACCGGACCCGTGAGAACGCGGGTCGTCCGCCCCAATGGTCGAAGGCATGGAGCACGACGTCCTGCGAGGGGTCCGCGGCCGCGAACGAGAACGGGCCCGTGCCAGCGGACGTCGACGCGAGGGCGGCCTCGCCCTTCTCGGTCACGAATTTCCGCGAGACGACGAACACGTCCCGGAGCTTCCCGAGGAGGGAGGCATCGGGAGCGCGGGTCCGGAAGCGGACGCCACCGGGGACCGCTTCGAGGCTCTCGAGGCTGACCAGCGCCGTGTGCGCCCGGCGCCGGGCCCGCTCGAAGCTGAAGAGCACGTCCTCGGCCGTCATCACGCCGCCCGTATGGAACCTCGCGCCCTGCCGCAGCTTGAGCACCCACGTGTTCTCGTCGGGGTTCGACCACGACTCGGCGAGGGCCGGGACGACTTTCATCTGTCCGTCGAGGCCCACGACGCCCTCGTAGACGTTCGCGAGGACTTCCTGGGTCTGCGAGATCGTCCCGCCGCCGTGAGGATCCAGCGTCTCGGGGGGCCGATCCTGGATGCAGACGAGCTCCTGAGGCGTACTGCGCGTCGCGGGAGGCCCGGAACAGCCGAGCGCGAGCGCCAAGGACAGGAGAGCCGCGCCGGTGCGCAGGGCGGAACGCCCGGAGCCACACGCGGTGCGCAGGGCGGAACGCCCGGAGCCACACGGCCCGTCGCGGGCTCCGGAGCGGGCTGTGCGCGGCATGTCCGGAGACTAACGGATGTCGGACCCGGGGCGCGTCGCGAGCCAGAGCACGCCGGCGGCGAGAGCCAGACACAGCGGGCTGTAGATCCACGTGTCGTTCGTCGCGAAGGCCGTTCCGCGCACGCTCTTGAAGAAGCCCACGAGCCGGAAGTCCCCCACGGCGCGGAGCAGAAAGACGCCCCCCAGGACGAATGCCGCGAAGCGGAAGAGCTTCGCGGGAACGAACGGGAACGCGAGCCCGGAGACGCCGAGCACCACGCACGCCGCGAGCACGAGAGCCCCCGCGACCGCGAGCGTGATTCCCGGCCCGGGTGTGAACGCCTTGCGGCCGGAGACCTCGGGAATGGCCGACACGCCGCCCCACGTTCCCCCCGCGGCCCAGAAGACGTGGAGGGCCGCGAGGAAGAGGTACACCGCGGCGAGGCCCAGAGCGACGGGGACTTTCAAGTTGCCGCGGCTGCCCGCGCCCTGCGGCGTCCCCAGAACGCGAGGGCCACCGCCAGGACGACGCCCGAGAGCGCGATCGCCTGCGAGGTCGAGACGACGCCGAAGAGGTCGCCGCGCGGGTCG
>JAEUQS010000089.1 GCA_016789625.1 Acidobacteriota bacterium
GTCTCCAGCCGGCGCGACGCGATCGAGAAGCTCGCGAAGGGCATCGCGAAAGCCGGGCGCCGCCCGGCCGCCGTCGTGAACGCGTCCGCCGTCGGTTACTACGGCAACCGGGGCAGCGAGGAGCTGTCCGAGGAGAGCCCGCCCGGCACGGGTTTCCTCGCCGAGACGACGGTCGCCTGGGAAGCCGCGACGAAGGCGTTCGAGGACCTCGGCCTCCGCACCGTGCGCATCCGCATCGGGGTCGTCCTGGGAAAGGAGGGCGGCGCGCTCTCGAAGATGCTGCTCCCCTTCCGCATGGGGCTGGGCGGACCGGTCGGCTCGGGCGACCAGTACATGAGCTTCATCGGCGCGGAGGATCTCGTCTCCCTCCTCGTTTACGCGCTCGATCACGAAACCGCCCGCGGCTCCTGGAACGGCACCGCGCCGAATCCCGTCACGATGGACGAGTTCGTGAAGACGCTGGGCTCCGTGCTGGGACGGCCCGCGGTGCTGCCCGTGCCTTCGTTCGCTCTGAAGCTGGCGCTCGGCGAGATGGCCGCGATCCTCCTCGAAGGACAACGCGTTCTCCCGAAGCACCCCCTCGCCGCCGGTTTCACGTTCGCGCACCCGACGCTCCGGAGCGCCCTGAAAGCGGAAATAGAGCCCTGAACCCCCTCCGCCCCAACCTTCGATATCCTTGCCCGCTCACATGAGCAACGTCGGAACGAGCGTCCCCCGCACGGACGGGCCCTCGAAGGTCGTGGGCACGGCGAAGTACGTCGACGATCTCTCGATGCCGGGCATGCTGCACGGAGCCACTCTCCGGAGTCCCGTGGCCCGCGGAATCCTGAAGCGAATCGTCAAGGATCCGGCGTTCGACTGGACCGGCATCACGTTCGTCGACGCGACGGACGTGCCCGTGAACGTCGTCGCGCTCATCCAGGACGACCAGCCCGTCCTCGCCTCGCACGAGATCCGCCACCGCTACGAGCCCCTTGCGCTGATCGCCTGCGACGACGCGCTGCGGCTCGCCCGGGCCGCGCGCCACGTGACGTTCGAGATCGAGCCGCTCCCCGCGATCTTCGATCCGCGGGCTTCCTTCGAGCGCAGGGAGATCGTCGCGCCGCCCGACAACGTCTTCGGCCGCTACCGCATCACGAAGGGCGACGCGGAGGCGGCCCTCGCGAGCTGCGAGGTCGTGGTCTCGGGCACGTACTCGGTGCACCACCAGGAGCAGCTCTACATCGAGCCCCAGGGCGTCATCGCCTGGTTCGACGAGCGGGGCGCTCACGTGCACGGCTCGATCCAGTGCCCGTACTACGTGCAGAAGGGCGTGAAGAAGACGTTCGTCCTCACGGAGTCCGACGTCGACGTCGTGCAGACGGTCACGGGCGGCGGCTTCGGCGGCAAAGAGGAGTACCCCACCGTCATCTCGCTCCACGCGCTCCTCCTCGCGAAGAAGTCCCGCCGGCCCGTGAAGATGATCTACGACCGGCAGGAAGACATCGAGGCGACGACGAAGCGGCACCCTGCCGAGATCGGCATCGTCACGGGCTGCGACAGGGATGGCACGCTCCGGGCGATCTCGATCCACGTGCTCATGGACGGCGGGGCGTACGTCACGCTCACACCCGTCGTCCTGTCGCGCGGGATCCTCCATGCCGCGGGCGCCTACCGCTGGGAGCACGTCCTCGCCGAGGCCGTGGCCGTCGCGACGAACACGCCGCCGAACGGCGCCTTCCGCGGCTTCGGCGCTCCGCAGACGATCTGGGCCGTCGAGCGCCATCTGGACAAGGTCGCGCGACAGCTCGGTATGGACCCGCTCGTCCTCAAGTCCAACAACGTGCTGCGCGTCGGCGACACCACCGCCACCTCGCAGACGCTCAAGGAGTCGGTCGGCATCGGCGAGTGCATCGAGAAGGCGCGCACGGCGAGCGACTGGGACCGCAAGAGGGCGCTGGGCCCCGTGGTCCAGGGCCGCAAGGCCCGCGGCATCGGAGCGTGCGTCTTCATGCACGGCGCGGGTTTCACGGGCTCGGGAGAGCGGCGCCTGAAGGGCCGCGTCGCGCTGGACCTCCTTCTCGGCGGACGGGTGCGCATCCGCACGGCGTCCACCGACATCGGCCAGGGCACCGAGACCGTCTTCAGCCAGATCGCGGCCGACGCCCTCGGCCTCCCGATGTCGCAGGTCGAGTTCCTCCAGCCCTCCACCGCGCGCGTGCCCGACTCGGGCCCCACCGTGGCGTCCCGTACGGTCATGGTCGTCGGCTCGATCGTGGAGGCCGCGGCCCGCGAGCTGAAGGAGCGCATCGACGCCGAGCAGGCCGCCACGGGCCTGGACCGGCGCCGCGCGATGGACGCGCTCGTGTTCCGCGCGATGGGGACCGCGGAGCACGTCTACGACACGCCGCGGGATCTCGAGTGGGACGACGCGACGTACCGCGGCGACGCCTACCCTGTGTACGGCTGGGGCTGCGACATCGCCGAGGTCGAGGTGGATCTCGACACGTTCGAGACGAAGGTGCTGGGCTTCTGGGCCGCGGCCGACGTGGGCAAGGCGATCCACCCCACGCACTGCAAGGGACAGATCGAAGGCGGAACGCTCCAGGCCATCGGCTGGGCGCTCCACGAACAGATCGTGTGGAAGGACGGCGCCATCCTGAACGGCCGCATGACGAACTACATCGTGCCCACGAGCCTCGACGCGCCTCCCTTCACGACGCTGCTCGTGGAAGCGCCCTATTCGCGCGGCCCGGGCGGCGGCGCCAAGGGTATCGGCGAGCTGCCCATGGACGGCGGCGCGCCGGCCATCGCGGCGGCCATCGAGCACGCGACCGGCATCTCCATGGACAACCTGCCCTGCCTGCCCGAAGACCTCTTCGAGCGCGCCCGGAAGGGGCGTGCCGCGTGATCGTGCGTCTCGAGGTCAACGGCGAAAGGCGCCTCGTGGATCTGCCGCCTCTCACGCGCCTGCTCGACGCGCTGCGCGGACCTCTCGGTCTCACGGGAACGAAGGAAGGCTGCGGCGAGGGCGAATGCGGCTCGTGCACCGTGCTCCTCGACGGCGACCCGGTGAACGCGTGCCTGGTCGCGACCGCGCAGTGCGAGGGACGGAGCGTCACCACGGTCGAGGGCCTCGGGGCGCTCGACGGCCGCGCCCGGGAGACGGGCGGTCTGTCGCTCCTGCAGGCGGCGTTCGTCACCGAGGGCGGCGCCCAGTGCGGCATCTGCACGCCCGGCATGCTCATCGCGGCGGAGGCGCTTCTGCGGGAAACGGTGGACGGCGCGAACCGCAAGCCCACCGACACGGAGATCCGCGAGGCCGTCGCCGGCAACATCTGCCGCTGCACGGGCTATCAGCGCATCGTGGATTCGATCGCCCAGGCGGCGGCATTGCGGCGACGGGTCTCCCCCGCCGACTGGGTGAGGGAGAACCTCCCCTTCGCGAAGGCCGAGGGCACGAGGGGGCTCCTGTGAGCCTGCCCGAGCTCTCCCTCCACGGCCTCGAGCGGCCCGACAGCCTCGGCAGCGTCTGCGAGCGGCTCGCGGAGCGCGCGGCGCGGGGCGAGAAGACGGTGCTCCTGGCCGGCGGCACCGACTGGTTCGTGGAGCGCCACGTGGCGCCTGCGACCGACGGCTCCGAGGCCGAGCTCGTCCTCGACGTCTCGCGCCTCCCCGAGCTGCGCGGCATCTCGGCTTCGGGCGACACGCTCTGGATCGGCGCGGCGACGACGTACCTCGAGCTGCGCCGGCATCCCGTCGTCGCGGCGCGCGTGCCGCTCCTCCCGGCCATGTCGAAGGATGTCGGCGCGGTGCAGATCCAGGCCCGCGGCACGCTCGGCGGCAACCTCGCGACGGCCTCCCCCGCGGCCGACGGCGTCGGCGCGCTGGCCGCCCTCGACGCGACGGTGCACCTCCTCTCCGTGCGCGGCCCGCGATCGATCGCGATATCGGATTACTTCACGGGCTACAAGAGGAGCGTGCGCGCGGCCGACGAGGTCATCACCGGCTTCACGGTCCAGATGCCCGGTGAGGGCTCTTTCCAGTATTGGAGGAAAGTCGGCACACGTCTCGCGCAGGCCATCTCCAAGGTCGCGCTCGCGGGCGTCGCCGAAGTCTCGGACGGTCAGGTCACGCGGCTCGGGCTCGGCATGGTCTCCGTCGCGCCCACGACGGCGTTCCTGCCCACGGTGCGCGCTCTCGCGCTCCGCCGGCCGCTGGACCGCATCGCCGACTCCGCGCTGGACGCCGCCACGCAGGCCGACGTCTCACCCATCGACGACGTCCGCTCCACGGGCGACTACCGGCGGCACGTCTCGGGCGCGCTCGTGAGGGAGTTCTTCCGCACGCTCCGGAGCCGGTAGCGGGCCCACGCCAGGGGGTCAGGCGCCGGAGGCCTTACCCGTGCAGTCACGCTCGGTTTTCTCGAGCGAGGCCTCGAGGTCCTTCCGAACGTCCTCGGCGTGCTGCTTCCACGCGGTCCCGGGGTCGACCAGCCAGGAGAGCATCCCCCGCGGATCCCGAGGGGTCGCGTGGGGATCGAGCCCTCTGGCCCTCAGGACGGCGTGATCCAGCGCTTCGCTCAGGCTCCGGTTCCTCCGGGTCGCAACCTGGGCCTTCAACCATGCGATCGTGGGTAGGCTCAGCGTCACGGAGATCGCCCGTTTCATCCGATGACCATACGTTAGTTTGACCCGACTGTCCGGATCCGGACGGTGACCGTACGGCCTCGGACGGCCTTCCCTTCGCAAAGCCGCTTTCCAAGCGGGTTTGCCGTGGCACGGGGGCTGCACTGCACCTCCCGTGGACCGCCCTCTCGAAGATTCCGTGATCTCCCGCCGGCGCAACGTTCGCGTCGCTCTCACCGTGGGCGTCCTTGCGCTCTTCGCCCTCGCGTTCACGAAAGGGACGGACCTCCTCAAGCCCTCGGTGGCGCGGACGCGCCTCCGCACGGCCCGCGTGGACCGGGGCCCTCTCGTCGCCTCGCTCTCGGCCACGGGGACCGTGCTGCCGGCCGTGGAGACGGTGCTCTCGAGCCCTCTCGACGCCCGCGTGCTGCGCATCCTCAAGCGTCCCGGCGACCGCATCGCCGCTGGCGACGCGATCCTCGAGCTCGACCTCTCGGCCGCGCGCCTGGCCGTCGAGAAGCTGGACCGGGATCTCTCGCTCCGGGAGACGCGGGCCGACGAGGCCCGGCTGGCGCTGAAGGCCCGGCTCAACGAGCTCCTCAGCCAGCGCAAGGTCCGCGAGGTGCGGCTCGAGTCCGCCCGCGCGCGGGCGGCACAGTCCCGCCGGCTCGCGGCCGAAGGGCTCGTCTCCGGCGAGGTTCTCCGCGAGTCCGAGGCGTCGGCCCGCGAGGCCGAGATCGAGCTCGCCCAGACCGAAGAGGCCGCGCGGATCGCCGGAGAGAGCTCCGAGGCCCAGCTCCGCGGCCTCGCGCTCGAG
The DNA here is from genome assembly GCA_016789625.1 of Acidobacteriota bacterium. Classification (GTDB taxonomy): domain Bacteria; phylum Acidobacteriota; class Thermoanaerobaculia; order UBA5066; family UBA5066; genus JAEUQS01. Next base: position 5,425 of record JAEUQS010000089.1, read on the forward strand.
ATCGCGACGCTGAGGGCCGAGCGGGCCGAGGCCGAGAGGCAGCGCCTGCTCGGAACCACCCGCGCCGAGCGCTCCGGCGTCCTCACCTGGACGCTCACCGAAGAGGGCGCCCCCGTGCGCCGCGGGGACGTCCTCGCCCGCCTCGCCGATCTCGCGAGCTTCCGCGTCGACGCGACGATCTCCGAGATCCACGCCCAGAAGCTCGTGCGCGGAACGCCCGTGGCGGTGAGGGTGAACGACCTCGAGCTGGCCGGCTCGATCGTGAACGTGAACCCCGCGCTCGCGGCCGGCGTCGCGACGTTCACCGTGGCCCTCGAGGACGCGGCGAATGCCGCGCTCCGCGCGAACCTGCGGGTGGACGTCAGCGTGCTCACCGACCGGCGCGACGGCGTGCTGCGCCTGCCGCGCGGCGCCTTCGCCCGCGGCGAGGGGCTCGAGAACGTCTTCGTCGTCAAGGGAGACCGGGCCGTCCGCCACAAGGTGACGCTCGGCGTCTCGAGCCTCACCCATTTCGAAGTTCTCTCCGGCCTCGCCGAAGGCGACGAGGCCGTGATCTCAGACACCACCGACTACGTGCATGCAAGAGAAGTGAGGATCCGATGAACCTGGCCACAGCCCTGAAGGCGCAAGAAACCCCGCGCATCGTTGCGGCCGCTCCGGCCGGCCCGCCGGCCATCTCCCTCCGGGGCGTCGAAAAGGTCTACCGCACCGACCGCATCGAGACGGTCGCCCTCCAGAGCCTCAACCTCGAGGTCGGGAGCGGCGAGTTCCTCTCGATCATGGGTCCCTCGGGCTGCGGAAAGTCCACGCTCCTCAACGTGATGGGCCTCCTCGACCGGCCCTCGAACGGAGAGGTCTCGCTGGGCGGCCGCGTCGTCTCGAGCTACAGAGACAAGGACCTCGCCGCCCTCCGCAACAAAGAGATCGGCTTCGTGTTCCAGAGCTTCCACCTCATCAACGACCTCACCGTCGTCGACAACGTCGAGCTGCCCCTCCTCTACCGCACGATGTCCGGCAGGGAGCGGCGGCGGCTCGCGCTCGAGGCGCTCGACCGCGTGAGCCTTTCCTCGCGCGTCCACCACTTTCCGACGCAGCTCTCCGGCGGCCAGCAGCAGCGCGTCGCCGTGGCCCGCGCCATCGTGGGCAAGCCGCGCCTCCTCCTCGCCGACGAGCCCACGGGCAACCTCGACAGCGCGATGGGCGACGAGATCATCGGGATCCTCACCGAGCTGAACGAGCGGGACGGCGCGACCGTGGTGATGGTCACGCACGACGAGCGCCAGGCCGCCAAGACGCAGCGCATCGTCCGCCTGTTCGACGGCCGCCAGGTCCACTGAGGAGAAGGCCATGCTCCGCAGCACGCTCCTCATCGCCTGGAAAGTCCTCACGCGCCGCAAGTTCTTCGCCGGCGTGAGCCTCTTCGGCATCGCCTTCACGCTCGGCGTCCTCACCGTCGCCGCCGCGCTGTTCGATCAGGTCGTCGGCGCGCGCCCCCCCGAGGTGAACGCCCACCGCACGATCGGCGTGTACTCCGTGATGCTGGGCGGCGAGCACATGCAGAACAACGGTCCCGGCGGCTACGCCCTGTTCGACCGGTTCACGCGCGGCATCCCCAACGTCGAGCTGATGTCGATTCATTCCATGCCGTATTCGGTTTTCTCGTATCAGGGCGGAAGCCGCCGGAAGCTCTACTTCAAGAAGACCGACGGCGAGTTCTGGAACCTGCTGCGGTTCGACTTCCTCGAGGGCGGACCGTATACGGAGAAGGACGTCGCCGAGGGCCGCTTCCTCGCGGTGATCAACGAGGCGACCCGCGAGCGCTACTTCGCCGGGGGCCCCGCCGTGGGGAAGACGCTCGAGGCCGACGGCCAGACGTTCACGGTCGCGGGGGTCGTCCCCAACCTGTCGCTGCTCAGGTTCGCCGTCGGCGCCGACGTCTGGGTGCCGCACACCACGAGCCGCTCCACGCGGTATCGCCTGGAATCGGAGCTGATCGGCGGCTACACGGCGTTCTATCTCGCGCGGAGCAAGGCCGACATCCCGGGGATCCAGGCCGAGTTCGTCTCGCGCATGAAGACCGTGCCCCTGCCGTCGAAGCAGTACGACCGGATCGTCGCCGTTCCCGAGACGGTCCTGCAGAACGTCTCCCGCAACCTGTTCGGGAACCGGGACGCGGTCGCGAGCTCCAAGCCCATCCTCATCGCGCTCGCCCTCTTCACCGTCGCCTTCATGGTGCTTCCCACGCTCAACCTCGTGAACCTCACGGTGAGCCGAACGCTCGAACGTTCCTCGGAGATCGGCGTGAGGCGCGCTTTCGGCGCCTCGCGCGGCGCCCTCGTGTGGCAGTTCCTCGTCGAGAACGTGTTCCTGACCTTCCTGGGCGCGGCCTTCGCTTTCGTCTTCGCGGGGATCACCCTCGCGGTGCTCAACCGCGCGGACCTCCTGCCCTACATGCAGCTCGAGCTGAACGCGCGGGTCATGGCCGTGGGTCTTTTTCTCGCGCTCTTCTTCGGCGTCTTCTCCGGGGCGTACCCGGCCTATCGCCTGTCGCGGCTCGACCCCGTGACGGCGCTCCGCGGAGGTGCCCATTGATCCGTCATCTCTTCGTCCTCGTCTGGAACCGCAAGCGCACGAACGCGCTCCTCGCCGCCGAGCTGTTCGTCTCTTTCCTGGTGCTGTTCGGCGTCGTCACGACGGCCGTCTACACGGCCCGCAAATGGTCGCTGCCGGTGGGGGTCGTCTACCGCGACGTCATCGACGTCGAGATCGACACCCAGGGCGAGCGCCGGAAATTCACGCCAGCCGACTCCGAGCTGTTCCGTCAGGTCGCGGCCGCGGCCCGCGCCCTGCCCGAGGTGGAAGGCGTCGCGGCCGGCAACCCCGCGCCCTTCACGCAGTCCAGCTGGCGCACCGATTTCCGGCTCGAGAACGGGAGGCAGGTGCGCTACGCCGCAGGGGCCGTCACCGACGAATGGGCCGACGTCCTGTCGCTCCAGGTCACGCGCGGCCGGTTCTTCAGCCGGGAGGACGACGCGGCCAAGGGCTTCCGGCCCATGGTCATCACCGAGCAGCTCGCGCACGAGGTCTTCGGCGACGCCGATCCCATCGGCAAGGAGCTCGGGGAGAGGGCTCCCGACGGCTCGGAGGAGGAGCCCTACAAGGTCGTCGGAGTCCTCGCGGCCTACCGCCAGAACGGGGAGCTGGACGAGCCCATCGGCTACGGCCTCCAGCGCCTCCGGTGGGACGGCGAGCGGTCGACGGACCACATGCTGGTGCGCGTGCGTCCGGGCACGACGGCGGCGTTCGAGGAGAGGCTGGTGAAGACGCTCCAGAACGTCGCCAAGGACTGGGCCTTCCGCGCGCAGCCCCTCTCGGCGTCGCGCGAGGTCACGAACCGACTCTACGTGGTGCCGCTCATCCTCCTCGGCGGGATCGCCGGGTTCTTCGCGCTCATGGTCGCGCTCGGCCTCATCGGCGTCCTCTGGCAGAACGTCACGCAGCGGACCCGGGAGATCGGCCTTCGCCGCGCGAAGGGCGCCGCGGCCGCGAACGTGCGCCGCCAGGTGATCGGCGAGATCGCCGCCGTCACCACGTTCGCGGTCGGCCTCGGGAGCGTCTTCGCGCTCCAGCTGCCGATCCTCGCCCCGTTCGACTTCGTGAGCGGCGGAACGTACCTCGTGGGCTACGCGATCTCGGTCGTCCTCGTGTACGCGCTGGCGTTCGTCTGCGCCCTGTACCCCGCGCACCTTGCAACCCGCGTCGCGCCGGCCGAAGCTCTGCGCTACGAATGATCCTCCTGGTCGACGACGACCCTTCGGTCACCGCGTCCCTCGGGCTGCTCCTGAAGCAGAAGGGCCTCGCCGCGCACGCCGAGGCGGGGCCCGAGGGGGCGCTCGCGTTCCTCGAGGAGACGCCGTGCGACCTCGTGCTGACCGACATGAACTTCTCCCGCCGCACGACGGGTGAGGAGGGCCTCGCGCTCCTCGAAGCCATCAAGAGACGGCACCCGGAGCTGCCCGTCGTGCTCCTCACGGCCTGGGGTTCGATTCCGCTCGCCGTCTCGGGCATGAAGCTCGGCGCGGCCGACTTCGTGACCAAGCCCTGGACGAACGAGGCCCTGCTGCAGTCGCTCGAGACGGCGCTCGGCCTGGCCGCGAGCGCCCCGCGGCAGGGGGCGGCCGCTCTTTCGCGCGAAGAGCTCGACACCCGCTACGACTTCGGCGCCCTCGCGGGCGACGACCCGCGGCTCCTGCGCGTCCTCGAGATCGTGGGCCGCGTCGCGCCCACGGGGGCTTCGGTCCTCGTCACGGGCGAGAGCGGCACCGGCAAGGAGCTCGTCGCCGAGGCGCTCCACCGCAACTCGAAGCGCAGGGACCGCGCGTTCGTGAAGGTCAACCTCGGGGGCGTGTCGCAGAGCCTCTTCGAGAGCGAGCTCTTCGGCCACGTGCGGGGCGCCTTCACCGACGCCCGCGCCGACCGCAAGGGCCGCTTCGAGCTGGCCGAGGGCGGCACGATCTTCCTCGACGAGATCGGCGAGCTGGACGCCTCTTCGCAGGTGAAGCTGCTCCGCGTCCTGCAGGACCGGACGTACGAGATCCTCGGCTCCTCGGCGCCGCAGAAGGCCGACGTCCGCGTGGTGTCGGCGACGAACCGGGACCTCCACGACCTGGTCTCGAAGGGCCACTTCCGCGAGGACCTCCTCTACCGGCTGAACCTCATCCACCTGCACCTCCCGCCGCTCCGGGAGCGGCCCGGCGACGTGCGGCTCCTCTCACGCCTCTTCCTCGGCACGTTCGCCCAGACCTACGGACGCGAGGTGTCGCTGACGCCGTCGGCCGAACGCCTGCTCGCGACGTTTCCCTGGCCCGGCAACGTGCGCCAGCTCCGGCAGACGCTCGAGCGCGCGATCCTGGTGGCGGGAAAGGACAGCCTCGACGCCACGGATTTCCAGTCGCTCCTCCAGACGGAGGGGCGTGCGCGCAGCTCGAGCCCCGTGGATCCGCTGCCGCCCGTGGGCAGCATGACGCTCGAGGAGATCGAACGGGCGATGATCGCGAAATCGCTGAAGCACCACGAGGGCAACCTCACGCGGGTCGCCGAGTCTCTGGGCATGAGCCGTCCGGCGCTCTACCGAAGGCTCGAGAAGTACGGGCTCTCTTCCTGAGACCGCTGACCCTCCGCGCCCGCTTCCTCCTCTACCTCTTCCTGGTCCACGCGCTCCTCGTGGCCGTCGGCGCGGCGCTCGTCACCGAGGATCGCGTCTGGCTCCTCGCCGTCGAGGCCGCCCTCGTCATCTCGCTCCTCGTGGGGCTCGCCCTCGTGCGCCGCGTGTTCGCGACGTTCACGCTCCTGCGGGAGAGCACGCAGCTCCTCGCCGAGAGCGACTTCACGACCCGCATCCGCCCCACCGGCCTCGACGAGACCGACTCCCTCGTCTCCGTGTACAACCGCATGGCCGACTCCCTCCGCGAGGAGCGCACGAAGCAGGAGGAGAAGCACCACTTCCTCGCGCGCATCCTCTCGGCGTCGCCTTCGGGAATCCTCACGCTCGACTTCGACGGCCGCGTGGACTTCGCGAACCCGGCCGCCGAGAAGCTCCTGGGCGCCGGCGCGAAGGAGCTGCTCGCGCTGAAGCTCGACGAGACGGCCTCGCCGCTCGCGCGCGCTCTCGCCGAGCTGCCCGAGAACGCGACGGACCTCCTCTCCGCGGGCGAGGGGCGACGGCTGCGCGTCCACCGCGGGACGTTCTACGACCGGGGCTTTCCCCGCGCGTTCTACCTCGTGGAAGAGCTCACCGAGGAGCTCCGGCGCTACGAGAAATCGGCCTACGAGCGGGTCATCCGCATGATGTCCCACGAGGTGAACAACTCCGTCGGCGCGGCGCGCTCTCTTCTCGCCTCGGCCGCGCACTACGAGAAGCACCTGCCCGAGCCCGATCGCGCGGATCTCGCGCAGGCGCTCTCCGTCGCATCCGGGCGGCTCGGCCAGCTCAACACGTTCATGCGGGGTTTCGCGGAGGTCGTGAGGCTCCCGGCTCCCAACCTCGCGCCGGTGGCCGTCGCGCCGCTCCTGCAGGGCCTCGCGACGCTCATGGCGGCGTCGCCGGCCGCGGCCGGGCACGCGATCCGCGTCGAGGTCGAGCAGGATCTCCCTCCCGTCCGCGCCGATCACGCCCAGCTCGAGCAGGCGCTCGTCAACATCGCGAAGAACGGCCTCGAGGCCATGGACACCGGGCCCGGAACGCTCACGCTCCGCGCCTTCCTCGACGCCGACTCACGCATCGCGATCGAGGTAGAGGACACGGGCCTCGGACTTTCGTCTGAGGCCGTGAAGCAGCTCTTCACGCCGTTCTACACATCGAAGGAGAACGGACAGGGGCTCGGCCTCACCCTCGTGCGCGAGATCCTGGTGTCGAACGGCGCGCGCTTCTCGCTCGACGGGCCGCCCGGCGGTCCGACGCGTTTTCGGATCTCACTGAGCGCCTGGGAGAGGCGAGCGTAGCGAGCGGAGCGGAAGGGCCAGGGAAACCCATCACTGGGTTTCCCGGTTACTCGAGCAACGGACGGAGGTCCCGCAAGCAGGACACCCAGAGGACGGGCGCCGGGGGCTTCTCCTTCCGCGGATTGAAGAAGACGGGCAGCCAGCCCGCTGCCTTCGCGCCCAGCACGTCGTGCTCGAAGGAGTCGCCCACGTGCAGCTTCCTCGTCGCGGGCGGACCGCCCGCCTCGCCCGCGATCCGCGCGGCCTCGAAGATCGCGCGACCGGGCTTCAGCACGCCGACGTCTTCCGAGAGGATCAGGTGGCGCACCCAGCGGTCCAGGCGGAAGCGCTTCACCTTGGCCTTCTGCGCGGCGGAGAAGCCGTTCGAGATGATCCCCACGACGCCGTTCCGCGAAGCCGCGTCGAGGATCTCCTCTGCGCCGGGCAGGAGCTTCCAGTGGTGCGGGTATTCCTCGAGATACGCGACGGAGAGCGCGTGCGCGAGGGAGACGTCGAGACCCAGCTCCGCGAGAGGCTCGGCGAAGCGCTTCACCGAAACGGTGGGGGCGTCCAGCTCACCGCGGCCGTAGGCCGTCCAGCCGGCGTGGTTCGCGAGCTTGTACTTCGGATACCAGTCGTCGAACGAGAGCCCGGCGAAGAGCGCGGACTCGCGCGCGAAGAGCACGCGCTGGGCGGCCTCTTCGGCGCCCCGGTGGTCGAGCAGCGTGTCGTCGAGGTCGAAGAAGAGAAGCTGTTGGCCCAATCGTCGGCTTACTACACCCCGGCCGGATGCCAGGTGGTCTTGATCTCGACGAGGCCCTCGATGGGGCCGATGCCCTCGCAGCGCCGGGCGTCGTACCAGTCGTCCTCGGACGCGCCGGGCCCGTGGATGACGCGGCGCACGCGGTCGGCGGCTTCCTCTTCGTAGCCCTTCGAGAGGCCGACGTCTCCCCCGCAGTCGTCGAGCGCGTCCACGTCGCGGTGGCGCGAGAGCGCGACGGCGACCTCGGTCTTCTTCCCCGACACGACGTTCACGACGCCACCGGGATAGTCGCTGGTTCCGATGACCTCACAGAAGAGGAGCGCGGGCAGGGGGTGCTTCTCGGAGGTCGCGACGACGACGGTGTTGCCCGCGACGGTGGCCGCGGCGACCCGCGACACGAACGGGACGAGCGACGGCCGCTCGGGGAGCACGATGCCCACGACGCCCATGGCCTCGGGGCTCGAGAAGTCGAAGTACGGCGCAGCCACCGGGTTCACGGAGCCGAGCACGGCG
>JAEUQS010000099.1 GCA_016789625.1 Acidobacteriota bacterium
TGAGCAGTGTGATAGGCCGTGCGGAGGATCTCCGCGGTCTCCTTGCGCGTGAACCACTCGGGAAGCGCGACGCCTTTGTCGAGGTATTGCTCCCGCACGGCGGTGCCGGAGATGGAGAGCGTCTTTGCCCCTTCGGGAACCTGGTTGTGCTCTTCGTAGCGGTCCTCCTCGGGGAGGTAGACCATCTCCTGGAAGACGACCGGCGCGACCCCGATCTCTTCGGCGTGTTGCCGGAGCAGCTCCTGCGCGTCGTAGGGACCGTAGAACGGCTTGCCCGTCGAATCGTTGCCGGGGCTCGCGTGATCGCGGCCGACGATGAAATGGCTCACGCCGTAGTTCCGGCGGATGAGGGCATGCCAGAGGGCTTCCCGGGGCCCTGCCATCCGCATGGCCAGCGGCAGGAGCGAGAGGAGCGTCTGCTCGGAGTCGTAGTGGTTGTCCACGAGCGCGCGATAGGTGCGCACGCGCGTGTAGTGGTCGACGTCGCCGGGCTTGGTGAGGCCCACGACCGGATGGATGAGCAGCGTCCCTCCCGTGGAGGAGGCGGCCCGCTTCGTGAGCTCCTCGTGGCTCCGGTGGAGGGGATTCCGGGTCTGGAAAGCCACAACGGCCTCGCGGCCGCGGCTTGCGAGCTCTTCGCGAACCACACCGGGCGTGCGGCGGAGATCGGCGAAATCGGGCCGGTCGGGCAGGGAAAGGACGCGCAGCGGACCCGAGACGGCGCGGGTCCCCCAGCGGGTCATCTCGGCCACGAGCGGGTGGCGCGAGTCGTTCGTGCCGAGCACGGCGCGGGCCTCGCGGGCGAGGTCCACGTCGAAGACCTCGGCCACGGTGAGAATCCCGACGAGCTCGTTTTTGCTCGTCCGGAGGGCGATCTCGCTATCGAGGGCGATCACCAGGTCGGCCGGGACGGTGAGTGTCACCGGAATCGGCCAGAGCGTTCCGTCCTCGAGACGCATCTCGTCGAGCACCCGCTCGTAGCTCGCCTTGCCGAGGAACGTCCGGAGGGGTGAAAACGCGCCTGTCGCCAGGAGCTCGAGATCGTGGAGCGCGCGGTCGCTGAGCGTGAGCGAGGGAAGCCGGCTCGCGTGAGCGAAGACTTCCGCGCGCTCGTCGGCCGGAACCATGAGGTCCACGAGGGAACCGCCATACGGGGAAATGAGTGCTGTCTTGGAGATAGTCATGCGGCTGGATGATACCGATACCCCGAGCAGAGGCCTGAAACCCGGCTGAGAGCCTCAGTCAACCTTCTTGCCTTTCTCCTTCTCCTCGCCCGGAATCACGGGCGAAGCGCCCTCGGCGGACTCCGGAGGCTCCGGGACGAGGAGAGGCGGCGGCGGGGGCGCAGCCGACGAAGCCGGTGCGGCCACCGTCGCCGGGTAGGAAACCGCGGGAAGCTCCTTCCAGCCGCCGTCGACGCTGAACGCGCGGAAGCCCCAGCCGAGCCACTTCACGAGGCTCGTCGCGAGCCAGAGCGCCCACGCGAGCATGAGGCCCTTGTAGACCCAGAGCGGCACGCTCAGCGTCCACGCAGCGGGCAGCTCGCCCGCGATGCGGTCGACGTACCACCGAAGCAGCGTGTCGTTCGAGCCGTTGCCTGTGATCTGCATGTCGGGCCGGAGCAGCAGACCCTGGTGCACCGTGGCGTAGAGGCCCACGAGGAAGACGAGCGTCCAGCCCACCAGGAACACCTGGACGATGTTGTGCGTCACGGGCTTCTCGAGGCCGCCCTTCTCGCGTGCCGCGAACACGAAGAACCAGGCGGCGACGACGAGCCCGAAGACGAGCGGAATCTGCGAGAGCCCGAGCGCGAGGAGCACCCATTGCCAGCTCCGGAGCGGCGAGAGCGGGATGCGCCCCGCGAGGAATGCCGCGAGGAGGATGACGAGGAGCTCGCCCCAGAAGAGCACGCTCGGTCCCCACCGCGGTCCGCCCGCGAAGAGCACCCAGCGACCTTCGGGCACGCGCATCACCGTGAACACGTTCACGGCTCCCGGGACCAGCTTCACGCGCGGCTGCCGGAACATGGCGGTGATGCCCTGCTTCGTCTGCCAGGTCACGACGACCTGGCGCCGCCCGGGATCGATGGTGAGGGTCACGGTTTCACCGTCGGGCCGGATGGCCTTCTTCGCGCCGTCGACCGTGAGGCTCTGGATCTCTGCCCCCTTCGGCAGCGTGATGGCGAGCGGGCCCGACCGGCTCGCGCGCGCCGAGATGGTGAGCGATGCGTCCGACAGCCTCTTGCCGGGCCGCGCTTCGAGCGTCACGCCGTCGAGCGTGAGCGTCTCGCCGGGCACGCCCGCGGGCTTCCGGAAGACGAGCGTGACCTCTTCCCCCGGCCACGGACGGAACTCGGCGAGAAGGAGTCCGCCCTCCTGGCGCTTCACCGGAGCGATGCCCTTCGCCGCGATCTGCCACAGCGGGCTCGACTTCACGATCCACACTTCCGACCAGGCCTTGCCCTCGGGCGCCCGCAGCGTGACCTCCTGCCCTTCGACCGGCGGGAGCGTCGACGACCACCGCGCCTGCTCCTGGTCGCGGCCCATCGAGACGATCACCTCGCCGTCCTTCACCTCCTGCGTGCCCGTGGCGAGCATGCCCTTCAGCATCGGGACCTTGAGCACCGCGGGGGCGCCCGCGGGAGTGACGCGGTTGATGACCGTCTCGACGCGCCAGGTGACCCCGATGTCGAGGGTGCGCACCACCTCGAACCACGGCTCGTAAACGGCCTCGGCCGCGTCGAGCCCCGAGCCGCCCGACTTGAGCATGCGGCTGAGCTGCACCGAGGAGTCGCAGGTGCCGTCCTCGCGAATGCCGTCCACCTGCCAGCCGGGGGCCGTCGCCCGCGCGCGCTTCGGCGTGGCCGAGAACTCGAGCGCGACGGAATCCCGCGAGGGCAGCGGGCCCGACAGGGAAACGCGATGTACGCCCGCCGGGATGCGGAGGTGGAGGAAGCCGTCAGCGAAACGCACGAGCCCGAACGACGGCTTGCCGTCGAGCACCACGCCTCGCGGAACCCACGTGGCCGCGGGACCGGGCAGCGGCCAGGAACCCGGGGCGCCCGCATGCACCTCCGCGTCGATCGTGAGCGTGCCGTCCTTCACCGTGAGCGAGAGATCCGGCGTGGTGACACACGCCTCGCCGCAGGGCGGCGTGCGCAGCAGCCGCGTACGGAGATCGTCGAGGAGCTCCTTGCCGGGCAGCTCCTGAGCCTCCGCGCGGGCGGCGCCGAGCAAGGCCAGCGCGAAGAGCGCGATGGCCGGAGCTGCCGCCGCCGCCTGCACCGGAACCTTCGGCAGCGCGAGCCCCGGACGCGCCTTGGCCACGAGGCTCAGCGCGAGCAGCGTGATGAGCGCGACGCGGAGGAAAGAGAGCACGAGGTTCACGAACGGCGAGAGCAGCAGGAGCCGCACCTTCTGCTCCTTCGACACCGGACCCGACCACTCCAGCGAAACGCCGCCGCGCTGCCACTGCGGAATGCCCTTGCCCGTCTGCACGAGCGCGTTGGAGTCCACCTCGTAGCGGTAGAGGTTGGTGGACGCCGAGTCACCGCCCGACTTCGTGGTGACCTGCGTCGACTGCATGGCATTGAGGCTCACCGCCGTCCCGGTGACAGCGGCAACGTCGGAGTCCCTCTTGAACGAGAACTGCTGCGGTGCGGGGGCGGACGCCGGCGGAGCCGCGGACTTCCTGAAGAAACCACCGCGACTCCGGCCCTCGCCAGCCTCCTGGTACGCGACGCCTTCCGATGACAGCTCGCCCGTCG
>JAEUQS010000657.1 GCA_016789625.1 Acidobacteriota bacterium
GGATGGGCACCGGCACCGGGATGCGTCCCCGGCGGGGGGCCCGGGGGGATCGAGAAACCCCCAGGATCGAGAGTGAAGCAGCATCAGGAGACGCTCGTCGTTCGCACACCCGGCCGGGGTCTCGTCGAGATCACCCGGGAGACCTCGGCCATCGTCGCGCGGAGCGGCGTGACGACGGGTCTCGCCGTGGTGTTCTGCGCGCACACGTCGGCGAGCCTCCTCATCCAGGAGAACGCCGACCCGGACGTGCGCGCCGACCTCCTGGCGTTTCTCGCGCGCCTCGCGCCCGACGGCGACCCTCGCTATCGCCACGACTCCGAAGGGCCCGACGACATGGCCGCGCACCTCCGCACGGCGCTCGGCCGCTCGAGCGAGTCCATTCCCGTCGTCGCCTCACGCCTCGCGCTGGGCACGTGGCAGGGCCTCTACCTGGCCGAGCACCGCACGGCGCCGCATACGCGACGCCTCGTGGTCCACGTCACGGGAACCTGATATCGGGTTCCCCCGATTCGGTCAGCGTGCCGGAGCCTTCTCCATCGGCACGAACACGTCGACGACCGCGCGCTTGAGGGCGTCGGGCGGGAGCAGCCCCTGGGCGAGCACGAAGTCGTGGAACCGCTGCGCGTCGAAGCGCGGACCGAGAAGCGTCTCGGCCGTCCTGCGGATCTCCCGGAACCGCTCCAGCGAGTAGAGGTACGCGGGGGCCTGCCCGGGACTCCGGAACGCGTAGCGCGACACCTCCTGCGCCGCCAGAGCCGGGCTCACGTGGAGCTCATCGACGAGGAGCTTCTCGACCTCCGCGGGCTTCAGGGTTCCCGCGTGCAGGGCCGGCTCGAGAAACGCCCGGGCCGCCCGGAGCGCCGAGAGCTGCAGGCTCACGAGCTGTCCCTCGAGGGGGAAGTCCTTCCGGATCTCGCCCTCCGCGTAGAGCGCCCAGCCCATCGCGGTGACCGTGTTGTAGCCGAAGACCGCGCGGGCGAGGGAGACGCCGCCGTTGACGAAGGCCGCGTACTGCAGCTCGTGCCCGGGCCGCGCCTCGAGCGCCGCGAGCGTCCACGTCGCGGCCTCGTACGTGAAATCGGCTCCGCGCGAAATCGAGTCGTCGTTCTCGAGGGCGAGCGGCAGCACGAGGTCCCCGGTCTCTCCGGTGTTGCCCACCAGCCGGGGCAGCTGCATGTAGGGTGCCGGAACCGGGACTCCCTGCTGCTCGGCCACGGTGCGGATGCGCACCTCCCGCGCGGGCACCGTGACGAACTTCGCCTTCCTCAGAATCTCGTCCAGCTCGCCGATTCGCTTCTTGTAATGCGGGACCACGGCGTTCCCCGAAACGCGGCGCGCCCTCAGCGCCGCGAAGACCGCGGCCGTGCCGCCGGAGATCCCGTTTTCCTTCGCGACCCGCGCGGCCATCTCCTCCATCTGCTTCCGCGCGACGCCGTACGCGGCGCGGCCCGACTTCGCGAGCTCGTCAGGCGGCGCGAGAACGCCGTTCTGGCGGAGCGACTGCACGTACACGGCTTCGGGCAGCCGGTAGTCGGTTCGAGCCCGCGGCAGGACCTTCTCTCTGAGGAACGCGTCGTAGCGCCCCATCTCCTTGCGGAGCGCCTCGACCGCCTCCTGCCAGCCGGTGATGGGCCGTCTCTGGAAGAGCGCCGAGACGGCGGCCAGCATCTGAGGCGTCGCGGCGAGGCTCCGTTCGAGCTGGTCCCTGGGCGGTCCCGAGAGCGTGGAGAGGGAGAGCCGCTCGGCGATGCGGTCCTCGGCCAGCCGCGGGAGCGAGCGCGCCTCCTTGCCACCTTCCAGCCCCGCGTACTTGCGCAGCCTCGTGAGGGCCTGCGCGTCCCGATCGAGGGAGTTCGGCTCCTCGAGGAGACCTCGCAACCCCGTGACGACGACCAGCCCGACATCGGTGTATGGGAGCTGGTGCGTGCGGCTCGTCTCCAGGGAGCGCAGAGCCTCCCGGCCGGCCGCGACGAGAAGCCGCAGATCCTCGGCGACGCGCGGCTCCTTCTCGGCGGAGATCCGCGCCTCGAGCGTCTTCACCGCCGTCTCGAAAGCCTTCTTCCGCCGCTCGTCGAGACGCGGGCGCAGGTCCAGGATCTCCTCCTCGAGGCCTTCGACCCCGAGCTGTCCCGCACCTTCGGGGCTGAAGGACGCCATCACGTCGAGGAGCACACGGGCATTGCGGTCGCTCGCGGCGACCCATTCGGGGCGAACGGGCGCGGCCACCTGGGCGGCGGCGGGCAGGGCGAGACCGAGCGCGAGGAGGACGGGAAGGGCACGTCGAGGTCGTGACATGTTCCGAGAGTTTCCTTTCCGGCAAGACGCGGCGATCCTTCCGGATCGCCCGGGCGGCGAAGGATAAAGCCTGTGCTATACCTCGCGCCCTATGAAGAAAAACATTGCTCTGGCACTCGCCTTCGCCGTGCTCGCGACCACGGCAGCCGCCCAGGAAACCAAGAAGAAGGAAGAGAAGAAGATGTCCGGAAACCCCGTGGTGGTCGTGAAGACCTCCCTCGGCACGTTCAAGGCCGAGATCTACTCCGACAAGGCGCCCGTCTCCGCGAAGAACTTCCTCCAGTACGTGAGCGACAAGTACTACGACGGCACGGTGTGGCACCGCGTCATCCCGACCTTCATGATTCAGGGCGGGGGCTTCGACAAGGACCTCAACAAGAAGGAGACCCGCGCGCCCATCACGAACGAGGCCTCGAACGGTCTCTCGAACACGGTGGGTACGCTGGCCATGGCCCGCACGAACGATCCGAACAGCGCGACGTCGCAGTTCTTCGTCAACGTGAAGGACAACCTGTTCCTCGACAAGGCCCGCTCCGGGGACGGCGTCGGCTACGCGGTGTTCGGCAAGGTCACCGAGGGCATGGACGTCGTGAACAAGATCAAGGACGTTCCGACGGGCATGAAGAACGGCATGGGCGACGTGCCGCAGACCCCGGTCATCATCGAATCCATCCGGATGCAGTAGGTCAGCTGAATTTAATCCTGGGGGTTTCTCGATCCCCCCAGGCCCCCCAAGGCCGAATTTCGTTCAGCCCTCGGAAGACGCTGGGCCGCCGGTCGAATCCGGCGGCCTCTTGTTTTCAGTCGATGTAGTAGGGCCTCGCGTAGACCTCGCCCTTGCGGTTCGGGAGCGAGACCTCGATGCGGTGGACTCCGGCGGGCCGGGACGGCTTCTCGAAGACGAGAACGTAGCGGCCCGCGAGCTCCTCCGACGCCAGCTTGAGCGCGAGCCCCGGGAAGAGATGGGTCTTCTGGTACGACCCGCCGGACATCTCGGCGAAGGCCGAAAGGTTCTCCTCGAGCGTGTGGTAGTCGGCCGTGGAGACGTCGAGCGCCGAGAGCCGCGTGCGCGACTTGTAGAGCGCGCTGATCGCCTCGGCCCAGAGCCGCTCCTCCTTGGGCACGCGGTTGATCCCGATGCCCCAGCCGAGAAAGAGGATCGACTTCGCCCCGGCGAGCGGCTCCAGAGCCTCGGCCACCAGCCGCAGGCCGTCCTCGACGTAGTAGGCGTTGAAGGCCTCGTCGGCGGGCAGCCTCGCGAGGAGCGACGGGCCGTCGACGGTCTGCTCGGGCCTGGGCGGTTCGTCGTGGTAGATGGCGCGGCCCAGCGCCCTCCGAATCGCGGCCTGGTCGTTCGTGAAATCGAGACGCAGCACGAGGTGCGACAGGAACGAGACGACGGCCACCCGGTCGTCCTCGCGGAGATCCGCGATGAAGGGGCCCATCTCGTGAAGGAGCCTCATGTGTCCGAGCGTGCGGAAGCGGCCGATGTCCGACTGCACGAAGAAGACGATGAGCCTCCCTTTCGGCAGCTCGTTCACGGCAGACCCCTCCATGGGCGCGGAAGGTGAGACCTCGGAACGCCCGGGAAGGCCGGAAAGCTCCTCGGGCGTGACCTCCGGCCGGCCCGCCGGAATCCACTCGACCGACTCGAGCGCGACCGGCTTTCCGTCGACCTTGACCCGGAAGTCGTCCTTCCCGAGACCCGGCACCGCGCGCCGCGACGAGTCCTTGACGACGGCGTCCACGACCACGCGGCTCGCGCCCGTCTCGCTGCGCACACGGCCCAGATCGGGCGGTACCACGTCGGCTCCACGAACCGCCAGAGCGGCGCTCAGGAGCGAGGAGGCGGCGACGGCAGCGGCAGCGAACCTCATGGGGCATTCTCCTCCAGCCAGGCCCCGATAATGCGCCAGCTCATGCAGCCTTCTCTGAGGATCGGCGGGGCCTCCCGGACCCTGCGGCTCTTCATGGCGATCTGTCTCGCCGTGCTCGCCGTGGAGCTGCTCTGGATCGTCTGGCTGGTGCGGTACGGGGATCGCTCCGTCCTCCTCGGCTATTCCGCCGCGAGATCGCAGGGCGCCGTGGCCGTGACCCGCGTCGCGAGCGACGGCCCCGCGGCCCGCGTCCTCGAGCCCGGGGACGTCCTCCTGGCCGTGGACGGAGACCCCCGCGCCGCCACGATCGGAGTGTGGTTCCGCATGCCCGAGATCGCCCGCGGAACGCCGTATCGCCTCACCGTCGAGCGGAAGGGAGTCGTCCGCGACGTCGTCCTCCAGGCCCGGCTGAAGCCGAGGCCTCTCACGGACCGCGCGTACTGGATCTTCCTCGTGGTCTCCGGGCTCGCGTTTGCGATCACGGCCCTCTTCCTGAGCAGCCAGCGCTGGGAGGACCCGCTCGCCCGGCACGGCGCGTTCGCCTGCCTTCTGCCGTCGCTCACGCTCGCGGGCTCCGGCGTCGCCGCGGTGCTTCCCTTCCTCTCGCCGGGCGAGCGGATCATCGAGGCCCTGACGCCCTACCCGCATCCGTTCCACCTCGCCGTCGCGTTCGCGTTCTACCGGAGGTTCCCGGCCGGCGTGCCCACGGCGCGATGGCTCGAGGTCTTCGAGAGAGCCCTCCTCGGAGCGTTCTTCGCGTGGTGGATCGTCTGCTCCTTGTGGTTCCAGGCCCGCACCGGGGCGCCCCCGTTCGGCTTCGCCCTCCTCGACCTGTTTCCCGTCCTCGACTCGCTCTTCCAGCTCAACGGCCTGGTCATGTTCCTGGGCTTCAGCGCCATCTGCGGCGCGATCGCGAGGAGCTACTCCCTCGTGACCGAGGAGGACCAGAAGAGACGGCTGCGCTGGATCACGTTCGGCTCTCTCGCCGGCATCGGTCCGTGGTTCCTCTTCACCCTGGCGGCGCTGCTGCCGGGTCTCCGAACGTCGAGCGCGCTCGCCGATCTGAACCGCATCGCGAACATCGCGCTCGTGATCGTGCCCATCACGACGGGCTACGCGATCCTGAAGCACCGCCTCTTCGACATCCGGTTCGTCCTGCGAAGAGGCCTTCAGTACCTCTTCGCGCGCAACGTCCTGCGCGTCGCGCTCTTCCTGCCCATCGCGGGTCTCGTCTTCACCGCCTACCGCAGCCGGCACCTCGCGCTCGAGGAGATCCTCTTCGAGAGCCGCGTCTCGGCCACCCTCTTCGCGCTCGCCCTCCTGGCCTTCGCGTTCCGCGGCCGGCTCACGGGCGCCCTCGACCGGCGGTTCTTCCGCGCCGCCTACGACCGTGAGCATCTCCTCCTCGCGCTCTCAGAGAGCGTGGCCCGCGTCGAGACCTTCGTCGACCTCGCGTCCCACGTGAACGACTCCCTCGACGCCGCACTCCATCCCAAGGCCGTCGTCGTGCTCACGCGCGACCGGGCTCGCGGCTCGGCGAGCCTCGCGTTCTCTTCCAGCGAGATCTCGCGTCCGCAGTCCGCCCCGCCCATGTCGACCCTCCTGCGCCACCTCGACGGCCTCACGAAGCCGCTCGACTGGCCCGCCGTCTTCGAGGGCTCTCTGCCCGGCGACGAGCGCCAGTGGCTGGCCGAGCACGGCATCGCCCTTTTGGTTCCGCTCGCGACGGCCTCCGGCGCGCTCGAGGGCGTGCTCCTCCTCGGCGAGAAACGGTCCGAGGAGCCCTACGCCACTCGCGACCGCGAGCTGCTCGCGGCCATCGGACGGCAGATGGCGATCGTGCTCGAGAACGCGGGCCTCAAGGAGCGCGTGGTGCGTGAGGAGCGCCTCGCGCGGGAGCTCCTCTCACGTTACGAGAGCGACCGCCGCTTCGTGCGGGAGTGCCCCTCCTGCGCGCGCTGCCACGACGGCGACGCCACCGTGTGCGACCGCTGCGGTGCGCGGCTCGTCGTCTCCCTGCCCGTGGAGCGCCAGCTCGGTGGCCGCTACCGGCTGGACCGGCTCCTCGGGCGGGGCGGCATGGGCGCCGTCTACGCCTCCCACGACGAGCGCCTGGGCCGCGCCGTGGCCGTGAAGGTCCTGATGGGACCGCTCCTCCTCGGCAGGGACGGCATCGTTCGCTTCGAGCGCGAGGCGCGCACGTCGGCGCGGCTCGCCCACCCCAACATCATCACCGTGTTCGACTACGGCGCCCTCGGGGAGGACGGCGCGTACCTCGTGATGGAGCTCGTCCGCGGGGTGACCCTCCGCACCGAGCTCGCGATGCAGGGCACGTTCTCCGCGCAGAAGGCCCGCTCCATCTTCGAGCCGCTCCTCGCGGGCCTCGGAGCCGCGCACGCCGCCGGCGTGGTGCACCGGGACCTGAAGCCCGAGAACGTGCTCCTCGGCCGCGACGAGAAGGGCGAGCTCCTCCTCAAGATCCTGGACTTCGGCCTCGCCAAGACGACGCTCATCGACGCGGCGCGGCCCGAGAGCCTCACCGTGCCCGGCACGGTGCTCGGAACCATGGGGTACATGTCGCCCGAGCAGATCGAGGGCAAGGCCGTCGACCCGAGGTCCGACATCTTCTCCGTGGGCATCCGGCTCGCCGAGGCGCTCACCGGACGTCCTCCGTTCCGGGGCACCACGCTGCGCGAGCTCCTCTACTCCACGATGACGCACGAGTTCCGGCTGCCCGGCGAGGAGCCCGGGATCCTCGCGCTCAACTCGGTGCTCGCGCGCTGCCTCGCGAAGGAGCGCGACGAGCGCTACCTCAACGTCGAGGCGCTGAAGCGCGAGCTGCTGCCCGCGCTCGACGCGTGCCCCGCCATCGCGGGGACGCGCACGGCCTCGGACGTCGACGTGCCCACCACGAGACTCTCCGACGAGCCCGGCGAGCCCGGCCCCGCTCCGGAGTAGAGTTCCCGTCATTCAGCGGATGCGTGCTGCCCTGGTCGTGATGCCCTTCGCCGCGGCGGACCGGCCCAGTCTCGCCGCGGGGCTCCTCGCCGCGGCCGCGGAGGAGGCGGGCTTCGCGTGCGACGTGAAGCACTTCAACCTCACGCTCGCGAAGCTGGTGGGCCGGGCGACGTACCACCATCTCTCTCACGAGCTGCCCGCGACGGTGCTGGGCTGTGAGCGCGTCTTCCGGGAGGTTCTCGGCGGCGAAGGCGTCACCCCGCGCGAGGAGTACGAGCGCGAGGTCCTGTCCGATCCCGTCTGGGGCGCGGGAGCTGCGAGCCGCCGCGCCCTGGACGAGCTGCGCGGCGTGGCGCCGCTCTTCCTCGGCCTCGCGTTCGGCGCGTGCGACTGGAGCGTCTACGACGTCGTCGGCTTCACGAGCACGTTCGAGCAGACGATGCCGTCCCTCGCGCTCGCGGCCCGCATCAAGGCGGCTCACCCGGGCGTGACGATCGTGCTCGGCGGCGCGAACTTCGAAGGGGAGATGGGCGCCCCCTACCTGAACCGTTTCCCGTTCGTCGACTTCATCGCGACCGGGGAATCCGATATCGCGTTCCCGGCCCTCCTGCGTGCGCTCGAGGCGAACACGGAAGCCCCGCCGGGATTCCTCCACCGGGGCCCGGTATCGCCTGCCGCCCGGCGCCCCTTCGTGAGCCTCGACACCCTTCCGGTTCCGCGATTCGACGCCTTCTATGGCGCCCTCGATGCCACGTTCCCCGAGGAGCGCGGGCGCACGTGGATCTCCGTAGAGGCCTCCCGCGGCTGCTGGTGGGGGCAGGTCTCGCACTGCACGTTCTGCGGGCTGAACGGCGACGGCATGGCGTTCCGGCGCAAGAGCGCCGGCCGGGTCCTCGCGGAGACCGACGCCTTGCGGGAGCGGCACGGCAATCTGGCCCTGGCTTTCGCCGACAACATCCTCTCGATGGAGGCCTTCCGCGATCTCCTGCCCGCGTGGGCGGCGCGGCCCGAGAAGACCCCGAAATTCTTCGAGATCAAATCGAACCTCAGGCGCTCCCAGGTTCTCGCGCTGCGGGACGCGGGAGTCACGTCGGTGCAGGCCGGGGTCGAGAGCCTCTCCGATTCCACGCTCCGCGTGATGAGGAAGGGCGTTTCGGGCGCACAGAACCTCGCGCTCCTGAGGTGGCTCCACGAGGCGGGGCTCGAGTCGCTGTGGAACGTGCTCTACGGGTTTCCGCACGAGGAGCCCGCGAGCTATGCGGAGACGCTGCGGCTGCTCCGCGCCATTCCGCATCTCCCGCCGCCCTCCGCGGTCGCGCCGATCCGCATGGACCGCTTCAGCCCGAACCACTCCGATTCCGCCGCGCACGGGTTCGCGAACGTGAAGGCGATGCCCGCCTACCGGCACGTCTTTCCGTTCGACCAGGCCGAGCGGGAGCGCGCGGCCACGTTCTTCCGCTACGACCACCCGGGGATGCGCGACGCCCTCGCCAGGGGTGGCGAGCTCGCCAGCGAGGCCGCGCGCTGGCGGACGGCCGTCGCCGAGAAGCGCGCCGGGGAGCTTGCTGTGAGGCCCCGCTTCCCGAGCGGCACCGTGCTCGTCGACACGCGCTACACGAAGACCGGAACGGAAGGCCATGAGCGCGTGCGCCCGCTCCAGAGCGCGGAGCTCGCGATGCTCTTGGCCTGTGACGCGCCGATCTCCCCGGCCCGAGCGATCACGAGGGTCGTGGAGTCCGCGGCCGGCGACGCCGCGAGCGCCGAGGCGGCGCTCGAAAGGTTCGTCGCCGGAGAGGTCATCGCGAGGGCGGGCGACCTCCTCGTGACGCTCGCTCTCTTGCCACTGCATCTCGACCGGCCCCCGCTCGGGCGAGCGGATTGACTGCATCGAAGGAGGAGACCCATGAGCCAGAAGCGCTATCTCGTCACCGTGGATTCCGCGGGCGTCCCCGTCGGCGTCCAGCTCGTCGGCGAGGCGGGAGAGCTGAGCGACGTTCCGCTCTCGACGCTCTTCCCCACGCCGTCTGCGGCCGCTGCGGAAGGGGGCGCCACGCCCGTGACGGTGAACTTCTATTTCGGCGGCAGCGGCTCGCCCATCCTCAACCTCTCGGGCGTGTCGATGCCGCTCGGCGGCGGTGCGCGACCCGTGGGCCCCGCGCCGGCCGTCGGTCCGGCTCCCGCTGTGGGCCCCGCGCCGGCCGTGGGGCCTGCACCGGCCGCCATCGGTCCCCGTCCAGAACCCCCCAAGGAAGAGGAGCCGGTGCCCGATCCGCCGAAGCCCGACGACGGCCCCGACGGCTCGGCGTAGAGCTCAGCCCGGCCGAAGTCCCACGAGCCCGCCCGCGAGATCGGCGAGCTTTCGCGCGGCGGCTTCGGCTTCGGCCCCTCTTCCCGCGAGCCGCGCGATCTCGACCTGGGCGGCAAGGGCGCGGCAGGTCAGCAGCGTGAGCCCGGACTTCCGAGCGGTGGCCTCGAGGGCCGAGAGGGGCGCGAGCTGCGAGCTGGCGTCGCCCAGGCCGGCCCGGGCCCGGGCGAGCGCGATGACGACCTCGCCGCGGGTGAGGACGTTCTCGCGCCCCTTCATCAGCCGTTCCGCTTCCTCGATCCGGCTCCTCGCCTCGGGACCGCCGAGGCGCGCGAGCTGGGCCAGGGCCGCCGCCTCGCCATCCCGCAGGGAGAGCGCACGGAAGAGCTCCAGCGCCTTGCCGAGGTGCTCCCGGGCCTCGTCGCCGCGGCCGAGATCGACCGACAGCCGGCCCGCCTCGAGACGGCTGTCGGCCAGCTCGCCCTTGCCGTCGCGGTTGGCGCGCTCCTCCAGAGCCTCCTGCGTCTTCTTCCGGGCGGACGCGCGATCCTCGACGATCGCCGCCAGCTTCCCCGTGGAGAACAGGAACTCGCCGACCCAGCGCGGATCCTGGGCGGCCTGGCTCGAGAGGAGCCCCTCTTCGATGAGCTTGCGGGCTTCTGCCGCCTCGAGCCGTTCCATCCGCACGTTGGCGAGCACCCACAGCGCCACGTGCAGGCCGTACCGGTAGCCGGTCTCCCGCGCGATCTTCACGGCCTCTTCGCCCGCCGCGGCGGCGTCCTCGGCGCGGCCCTCGCGGAGGAGCGTCTCGGCGAGGTTCGCGAGCGTCAGGGCCTCGGCCGAGCGATTGCCCAGCTCACGCTGGAGAGCGAGAGATTCCTGGAAGTTCTCGCGCGCGTCCTTGAGCCGGCCCTGCATGAGGAGCGAGTCGGCGACGTTGTGGATCGCGCGCTCCATTCCCGAGCGGTTCCCACAGCTCTTCCAGGCCGCGAACGCGCGCCGGAACGTGCTCTCGGCCTCCGCGTAGTGGCCCTGCTCGAACTCCACGTTGGCGAGCCGGTTGAGCACGAGCCCTTCGCCGTTTCGATCACCTGCTTCGGCGAACAGGCGGCGCGACTCCTCGCAGGATTCGCGCGCCTTGTCGAACGCGCCGAGCCGCAGGTGCGCGTTCCCCTGGGCGAGCCGGGCCTGCGCGAGGAGCAGCGTCGCACCGCTCGTCGTCGACTTGGCCACGGCCCGGGTCGCCGCCGAAAGCTCGCCACGCGCATTCCCCAGCTGGTTCAGAGCCGCGGCCTCGGCGAGGTCGATGCGCGGATCCTCGGACGCGGGCGCCGGCAGGCCGCGGAGCGACGCCAGGACTCCGAGCGCCTCGCGAGTGCGCGCGCCGGAGACGAGCGCCCGCGCGTAGAGGAGCCCGTAGTCGACGTTGTCGGAAAAGAAGCCCGAGAGCGTCCGGTACGACTGCTCGGCCTTGGCCCACTCGCCCTCGAACTCGTAGTGCCGCCCTTCCACGAGGAGCTTCTCCTCGCGGGCGAGCGAATCCGACTGCTCGAAGGACCGCAGCGACGCCTCGCGCGCGCGTCCGTCGTACCCGAGGCGCGACCACACCTCGGCGAGAGCCGAGTGGGCGAGCGGGTTCCGGGGATCCCTCCTCACGGCCTCCTCGAGAGAGCCGCGGGCGCCGTTGAGGTCATAGGCGCGCAGACGCGACAGGCCTTCCGAGTACGCCTTCAGCGCGGCCACGTCGACGGGCAGGCCGCCGCGGGCCCCGCCGCTCGGCACGGGAGACGTCGTGGACGCTCCGAGCGCATCCCGGAGCCTCGCTCCCGCCCGCGACGCAAGGGCCAGCACCTGGGCTTCCGTCCCCGTCTCGCTCACGGACGCCACCGTCTCGCCCGAGAGGGTGTCCTGCAGGTTGAGGATGAGCCGGAGCTGGGAGCCGCTGCCCTCACCGATAACGACGTAGGAGCCCACGATGACGAGATCAGCTCCCAGGTTCGTGTGGAGCTTCTCGAGGGAGTCCTTCGCGAGCGTCTCGGCTTCGGGCAGCCCCATCTCCTGCCGTGCCCGCGCGACGTTCTCACCCGAGATCGAGCGCAGCTCGGTGGCCGCGCCGATCTCCGCCGAGAGCATCTCGGAAAGAGCGGTGCTGAGCCAGGCGACCTCCGGGCGCGCCGAGAGGTTCTTGAAGCCCAGCACCGCGACGGACCTCCGGGCGGAGCTCTTCGCTGCCGCGACCTCGGGTGGCCGCTGGCTGGTGTCCTGCCGGCCCAGCGTGAAGGCCACGAGCACGAGCAGGGCGACGAGCCCCGAAAGACCGGCCAGGAGGCGCGCCCGCGCGGGCTTCGGCGCCGCCGGCTTCACGACGCCGCTCCTCTCGGGCGCGCGCAGCGCGGAGAGCCCCGGCAGGCCGGCCTCGCAGATCTCCAGCGGCTCGGCGTCCTCGGCGAGCTTCCACGCGCCGTAGCTCTTCCAGCGGACGCGGGGCGAAAGCTCGTCGTCCTCCACGAGGCCGTCGCGCGCAAGGCCCATCGTCGCGGCCGAGAGGAGCACCTGGCCCGGCCGCGCGGCGTTCACGAGCCGCACGGCCGTGCGGAGCGCGTTGCCCGAGATTCCCGGGGGCGCTCCCGGCTCCTCCTCGAGAACCACCTCTCCGAGATGGAGACTCGCGCGGATCGAGGTCTGCGTCTTCGTCTCCCGCGTCAGCGCGGTGAGCGCCTCCTGGAGGAGCAGCGCCGCGGCGACCCCGTCGGCCGGGCGCAGGAACACCGAAGCCAGGGTGCGGCCCGAGGGTGCCGCGATGCGGCCGCCACGCTCCTCGGTGAACTCCTTCACGAGCCTCTTCGCGCGTTCCAGATCGTGCTCGGAAAGGCCGTCGATCCGGAGGAGCAGCACGGTGTGGAGCCGCGTCTCGGCCGACGACGTGCGGCGCACGCGCGACGGCGGTTGCACGATGGCGTCGGTGCTCTTCAGCGCCGCGACGATCTGGTCTCCCGTGTCGAAGCGGTCCTCGGGGCGCAGCTCGAGGCAGCGCAGGATCGCGGCCTCCCAGCGCAGCGAGAGGTCCGCCGCGAACGCGCGGGGCGTGCGCGGCGGCTCCTTGAGGCGCTTCACGAGGATCGCCATGGGCGTTGGAGCCGAGTGCGGCAGAACGCCGGTCACCATCTCGTAGATGACGACTCCGAGGGAGTAGAGGTCCGAGCGCGGCCCCGCGGGAAAGCCCTCGGCCTGCTCGGGGGCCATGTACGACGCGGTGCCCACCACGAGGTCGGTACCGGTGACCGAAAGGCTCACGCCATCCTCGGGCGTGTAGGTTCGTGCGAGGCCGAAGTCGGTCACGACGGCCCGCACGCCGTTCGACGCGGGCACGAGGATGACGTTCGCGCTCTTGAAATCGCGGTGCACGACGCCGGCCTCGTGGGCGGCGGCCAGCGCCTCGGCCATGTGCACGACGATGGGGAGGGCCTGCTCCTCGCCCATGCGCCCGTCGCGCCGGAGCTTCGACTCGAGAGTCTCCCCCCGGAGCAGCTCCATGGTGAGGAAGACGTGGTCGGCGCCCTCGTGCCGGTGCGTGCCGAGGTCGAAGATGCGGCAGACGTTGGGGTGGGTGACGCGGCGGGCCAGAGCGATCTCCCGGCGGAACCGCTGCATGGCCGTGCGGTCGGCGGCGAGCTGCGGCCTCAGGAACTTGAGCGCGACGCTCTGCCGGAGCTCGAGATCGAACCCTTCGTACACCTCGCCCATGCCCCCGCGCGCGATGTACTCGACGATGCGGTAGCGCTCCGCGACGAGCGTCGCGGGGTTGAACGCGGGCCCCCCCGGAGGAGGCCCCGCGACCGGTTCTGTGAGCGCCGTCTCTTCGATGTCCTACTTTACCGCCCGCGAGCTGCTAGATTTCCCGATCATGATCACAGGTGATGCCGCGCCGCTTCCGTTCGAGCTGAGGTCTCCCCGCAAGGCCCGGGAACGCATCGATTGGGCCGCCGTCGCATTGGCGGGCCGCCCCGAGATGTGGCCCCAGGTGGTCGGCGGGGTGCGCAAGGTGCTGGGCCGGCCGCCCCTCACGGGCGAGGAGGCCGTCCAGTTCATCCGGAGCGACATCTCCGGGCGCGCGGCGGCTTACCCCGTCTTCGCGCTCGAGAAGCTCGCGGGCGGCGGCATGAACATGGTCGCGCGAACGCGTGACTGCTTCGTGAACCGCCTCATCGTGGTGCGCAAGCACCTGCCCGCCGAGAGCGCGATGGCCGAGGCCAACCGCAAGCGGCGCGACGAGCTGCTCCGGAGCCGGCTCCTGAAGCTCCCCCGGCATCCGGTCATTCCGCGCTTCTGGGCGACGGGCACGCTCGACGGAGAGCGCTGCGAGGTGTTCGACTTCGCGCCCGGCACGTCGCTGATGCGCTACGTGAGCGAGAACGGCCTGACGTTCGGCGCGTTCCTCGACTTCGCCTACCACGCGGCCCGCGGGCTCCACTTCCTGCACCGCCACGGCCTCATCCACGCCGACGTGAAGCCCGAGAACTTCTGCGTGGAGGAGACGACGTACGGCGGCGACTCGAAGAGCGTGCGCGTCACGCTCATCGACTTCGACATCATCTCGACGCCCGAGGAGCAGATCGAGCAGTACACGCTGGGCAACGGTCTCGAGGGGACTCTGCCCTACATGCCGCCCGAGAACTTCCAGCAGTACGTGCCGGACAACGTCAGCGACGCCCGGCAGATGGTGATGACGAAGGACGTCTTCGCGCTCGGGCTCACGCTCGCGCGCGTCGCGACGGGCGGCTTCCCCAAGAACTTCCTCACGACGATGACGTCGCTCCTCGACAAGAAGGTCTCGGGCGACGCGGTGGCGCTGGAGTTCACCGACGCCCTCCCCTTCGCGCTCCAGGTGCTGATCCGGTCGATGTGCGAGAGCTACTGGCAGACGCGCCCCTCGCTGCCGGCCGTGATGCGCACGGTGCGCGACCTGCGGGCGTCCCTGAGCCACGAGGAATCGGAGGCGCTCATCGCCAGGCCCGAGGACCTGCGCGTGCCCTCGGTGATGCTGGCCGAGCCGCCGGTCATCGAGAACGTGGGGCCGTACCGCATCGTGAACCGCAACTTCGCGCCGCGCCCCGCGAACGACGGGCAGGTTCTGCCGATCGCCGAGCTGCAGGATCCGCTCGGCCGGCGCCTCGTCGGCATTCCGTTCGCGTTCGCGACGCGCGAGGAGGAGCGGGCGTTCTACGAGAACCGCGCCGAGCTGCTGCGCGATCTCAACGAGGTGCGTCTCACGCACCCGGAGCTCTTCCCTGGCAGCTTCCGCGACCTCGTGCGCGAGGAGCCCGGCGGCACGAACGCCAAGTACATCGTTTGGATCCTGCGTCCGCTCCTCGAGGGCGCCAAGGACATCCACGCGTTCCTCGCCGAGGAGCGTCCGAACGCCCCGGTGATCGACCGCATCGCGATTCTGAGGCGGACGGCGGAGGCGCTGAACGTCCTCGAGAAGGCGGGTTACCGGCTGCCGCGGCTGACCCCGCAGCTCATCTTCTTCGTGCCGCAGCCCGCGGATCCGGCGCACCTCACGGCCTCGCAGGCCATGCTCACGCGGCCCATCAAGCGGCTCTTCGACGTGCCCGCGGCCGAGCCCGGCAAGCGCTTCCGTCAGGAGGTCATGGGCACGGCCTCGGCGATTCCGGCAAAGGCCGGCGCCGCGGATCCCACCGCCGTGGACTTCATGCAGATCGCCCACGACATCGGGGTCTTCCGAGATCTGGGCGAGGCGGAGCGGAGCTTCCTGCAGCAGGCGGCGCAGGTGGCCACGTGGGAAGAGCGCGTCAGCATCCTCGTGTGGGTGGAGATGCAGAGCGGCGGTACGGGAGGCGGTCCCGTCGTCTGGTAGGCGAGTCGGCTGTCTGCCTGTTGACTGAGGGGAAGCCGGCCGAAGGCCTTTCTGTTGGAGTCGGGGTGGTCATTGACTTTCCGAGCCATCGACATAGAATCCACGGCGCGAGGGCTAACAGAGGTTTGTAACCTTCGCGCCAGACCTCGAATCCCCTCCTACCAACGCTCCTGATCCTTCGGTTCCAACCCAGTCTCAGCTCTGCCCCAAACAGGTTCGTTCCCTCGTTAGACCTCTCCCGGTTTCGCGTCGGTAAGAGGGCGTAAACTTCGCCCTTCTGCGGCTTCCCTTTCTTGGTTTTTTCGGTGGCGCGGTTCTTGCCGAACAGTAAGGCCGCATGAAGTCTGGAGTTTCCATGCTCGTCTCGAAGCGTGTTCGTCGCCTGCTCGGTCTGTCTGCCGCCATTGCGCTCCTTTTCGGATTCGAAGGGGAACGCGCGCGGGCACAGAATCTCTCCACGGTGACCGTCGCGCCGGCCTCCGTGGTCGGTGGCTCCGCGACAACGGTGACTGGGACGGTCACGTTGACGGCGGCGGCTCCAGCCGGCGGCAAGACGGTGACCCTGACGTCGAGTTCCGGAGCGGTGGTCGTTCCCGCGACGGCCGCGGTAGCCCAGGGTGCCACGACGGGCACCTTCCCCGTAACTCACGCGGGCGTGGCGAGCACGACGAGCGTGACCATCACGGGAAATTTGGGCGTGAACAAGACGGCGACGCTCTCGGTGACCCAGGCCGCGCTCTCGACGCTGCGCGCCGACCGCGTGGTCGTGCCCTCGGGCAGCAGCCTCCTTCTGACGCTCACCCTCACGGGCAAGACTCCGGCCGCGGGCGGCACCGCCAGCGCAACGACCACGAACGCGACGGCGCTCCCGGTGGTCGCGAGCACGCCGCTCACGGGCGGCACCACGACGCCGACAGTCACCCTCACGGCCGGCTCGGTCACGACGCCCCAGAACGTCACGCTCGGCTACACGGTGGGCGGTGTGAACCGCACCGTCGTCGTGAGCGTCGTGCCCGTTCTCTCTTCCCTCACGCTCCAGCAGCCCACCGTGCTCGTGGGCAACGCGTCGACGGCCGTGATCACGCTCGCGTCCCCGGCTCCGGCCGGTGGCACCACGGTGAACCTGACGAGCGGCACGCCGTCGGTGGCTACTGTCCCGGCGAGCGTCGTCGTCCCTCAAGGCGCCTACACGGCCGCCGTGCCTCTCACGGGCCTCGCCGCTGGGAACACCGTTCTCACGGCGACGCTCTCTGGCGTGTCCGCGACCGCAACCCTCGGCGTCTCTGCGACCCCGGGCGTGCTCCGCATCACGACGCCACAGAACGGCATGAAGCAGGCGGCCACCCTGACCGCCACCGTCACGCTCAACGCCCCCGCTCCGGCGGGCGGCGTGACCGTCAACCTATCGAGCTCCGATACGACCGCCGCGACCGTGCCGGCCACGCTCGCCTTCACCTCCGGGCAAACCTCCAAGACAGTGACCGTCACGGCCGCGGCAACCGTTTCCTCTGCCAAGACCACCAACATCACGGCGAGCGCGGCCGGTGTCTCGGCGGTCGTGCCCGTCAACGTGACGGCGGCCGCCGCGCTCGACAGCCTCACGTCGACGACGATGTACGTGACGGCAGGATCCACTCTCGCTGCCACAATCAAATTGAGCGCAAACGCGCCGAGCGCAGCCTCGCACACGCTTGCGAGCAGCCAGACGTCGGTCGCGACGGTGCCCGCTACCGCAAGCGTCGCGTCCGGCGCAAGCACGGTCAACTTCAACGTCACCGGCGTCGCCG
The DNA here is from genome assembly GCA_016789625.1 of Acidobacteriota bacterium. Lineage (GTDB taxonomy): Bacteria > Acidobacteriota > Thermoanaerobaculia > UBA5066 > UBA5066 > JAEUQS01. The sequence goes on from JAEUQS010000657.1 coordinate 17,101, forward strand.
CGGGTGAAACCAACATCACCGCCACGTACGCGGGCGTCACCAAGACCCTGCGGATCGTCGTCGTCGCCGCGGGGAGCCCCGTTCCGAAGACCGTCACGTTCTCGCCAACAAGCGCCGGCTCCGGCGGCACCTCGACCGCGACCGTGACGCTCTCGGCCGCCGCGCCCGCTGGCGGCACGGTGGTCAATCTCTTCTCCGGGAACACGTCCCTCGCCACCGTCGGCACCAGCATCACCGTCGCCTCGGGTGCGACGACGGGGACCGCAGTCGTGACGGCCGGTGTCGTCGCGGCCAACACGGACGCGACCCTCGAAGCCGTCGCCAACGGCCGGAGCGCGACGGGCGCCCTCACCGTGACGCCTGGCCTCCCCAACGGCGTGGGTCTCAGCCCGGCGAGCGTCGCGGCCGGAGGGACGTCGACGGGTACCGTGACCCTCACGGGCCCCGCGCCCACGGGCGGCAGCGTGATCACGCTCTCGTCCTCGAACGCCGCGCGAGCCACCGTGCCCGCGACCGTGACGGTCCTGGCCGGTCAGACCACGGCGACCTTCACGATCACCGCGGTCTCGGCAGGAACCTGCACGATCTCCGCAGCGAAGAACGGCACGACGGCCACGAGCGGCACGCTCACCGTGACGGCCGCGGCGGCCAGCCTCTCGACCATCACCCTCGCGCCGACCAGCGTGCGGGGCGGTGTGACCTCGGTCGGTACCGCGACGCTCACCGGCGCGGCTCCAGCCGGAGGCGCCGTCGTCACGCTCTCGAGCGACAACGCAGCGGCCGTAGTCCCCGCAAGCGTGACAGTGAACGCCGGCGCGACGACGGCCACGTTCAACGTCACCACGGCGGCCGTCTCGGCCAGCCAGACGGCGACGATCACGGGCACCTACGGCGTCGCCCGCACCGGCACTCTCACGGTCACGCCTCCGGGAGCCCTCACCGTGAGCGCCA
>JAEUQS010000169.1 GCA_016789625.1 Acidobacteriota bacterium
TCCTCGGTGAGTCCGGCCCGCTCGGCGAGGGCGCGCACGAGGCGCGCCGTTTCGGGCAGGCGGCGGAGCTCCACGATGCTCTTCATGGATTCGCGATAGGTCTGGTGCGGGGAGCCGTTCACGGCGACGCCATCGGGCACGTCGGCGCTGATGCCCGTCTGGCCTCCGGCCTTCACCCCGTTGCCGATGTGAACGTGCCCCGCGACGCCGACCTGTCCTGCGAGCACGACACCGTCACCCACGGTGCTGGACCCCGCGAGACCCACCTGGCCACACAGGAAGCCGTGCCGTCCGATGACGTTGTTGTGCCCGATCATGACGAGGTCGTCGATCTTCGTGCCGGCTCCCACGCGCGTCGATTCCAGCGCGGCGCGGTCGACGCAGGTGTTGGCGCCGATCTCGACATCCGCGTCGATCTCGACGTTGCCGACCTGCGGGATCTTGAGGATGCCGGTCTTCGTGGCGTGATAGCCGAAGCCGTCGGCTCCCAGCACCGTCCCGGAGTGGATCTCGACGCGCGCGGCGAGCACGACGTCGTCGTAGAGCACGACGTGAGGATGCAGGAAGACGTTCTCGGCGAGACGGCAGTTTCGTCCCACGACGGCGTGCGCCTCGAGGATGCAACCCTCTCCCACCGTGCTGCCCTCACCCACCACGACGAAAGGGCCGATCTCGGCGCCCTCGTGGATCGCGGCACCGGCCACGACGGCCGTGGGGTGGACGCCAGGCCGGGCGACCCGCTGGGGATGGAAGATCCGGAGAATCGAGATGAGCGCGAGGACGGGGTCCGCGATCTCCAGCACCGTGCGTCCCGGAAAGCGCGCGGCGGACCTCGCGAGGAGCGCGCCGGCCCGCGATTCGAGGGCGGCCTTCTCGGCCTTCGCGTCGGCCGCGAAGGAGAGCTCCCGGGGGCCGGCGGCCTGAAGGGCGCGCACGCCCTCGAGGAGCAGCGAGCCGTCCCCGACGAGCGTGGCACCCACTGCCGCCGCGAGGGCGGCAGCGGACTGCGGCTGGGTCATCTCGGCCCTTCCGGCCCTCGTCCCGGGCTCAGTTCTTCTTGGGCTGGGCGGCGGGCTTGGCGGGAGCGGCGGCCGCTGCCGGCTTGGCGGCGGGGGCGCCCGTGACGATCTGCGAGTTGAACTTCGCGATCACCTCGTCGGTGATGTCGGCGCCTTCCGTGGCGAACAGGAGCCCGCTCTGGAACTTGTTGAAGACGACCGTGAAGCCCTTCTCCTTCGCGTACGCGTCGATGACGGGCATGATCCGCTTCTCGAGCTCGCCGAGCTCCTTGCGCTGCATGTCCTCGAGCTCGCGCTGCGCGTCGTCCTGAAAGCGCTTCAGGTCGACGGCCTTCGTCTGGTAGTCCTTCTGGAGCTTCTCCATCGTCTCCTCAGAGAGCGACTTGCCCCCGGACTGGATCTTCTCCTCGAGATCGCGGAGATCCTTCTGACGCTTGGTGAGCTCGTCCTGCTTCTGCTGCTGGATGCGCTGGACCTTGCCCAGGGTCTCCTTGCCGTAGGCGGAGTCCTGCACGATGCGCTGGACCTCGATGACGGCGACGCGGGAGACTTCCTGCTGAGCTTCGGCGGGGGTGGAGATGGCCACCGTCACTGCGGTGACTGCGGTGATGGCGGTGACGGCCGTGGCGAATGCGGAGAACGTCCGGTTCATGTTCGAGAGGCTCCTTCTCGTGATGTGTCGCGTGTGTTCCAAGGTCCAGATCCCCGGGGGCATCTCGGCCGCGCGCGGGCGGCGAAGTCTACATGAACGCAGCCTGCCCGGAGCGGTCTCGCGAGGGGCCGCTCCGGCATCGTCAGGCCGCGAGCGAAAAAGGCGAGCGAAGCGAGCGGAGCGGAAGGGCTAGGGAAACCCATGTCAAAGGGCGCTCCCCCGTGGGGGGGCCTGGGGGGATCGAGAAACCCCCAGGTTAAAAGGTGGTCCCGATGGAGAACTGGAAATCGGTCTTCTTCTCTTCGCCGTTCCGGAGAGGCAGCCCGTCCTGGTCCTTGATGATCTTCGGATCGAGGTTGTAGCCGTAGATGAAGCGGAGCGGAGCCTGGAAGATCGGGAGGAAAACCCGGAGCTCGAGGCCCGTCGAAGCGCGGAGCTTCCAGGGGCGGAACTTCTGCGTCTCGATCCAGGCGTTCCCGGCGTCGAGAAACGCGGCCAGCTTGAGCGGGCCGGCGATCACGTAGACGTACTCGAAGTTGACGACGAGGAAGCGGTCGCCACCGAGGAGAGCTCCCTGCTCGTTGAAGAACGCGCGGTCCTGATCGTCGATCGGGAAGATCGCGCCGTACTGGAAGCCGCGCACCGAGCGGTCGCCGCCGATGCGGAAGCGCTCGAAGATCGGGATCTCCTGCTGGCCGTAGGGGCGCACGAAACCGAACTCGAGGTTCAGCGCAGCGGTCGTCTTGCGGCCGGTTGGCACGTAGAACGTCGCGTTGCCGGCGGGCTTCACATAGGAGAAGTCGCCGCCCAGAGCGCCGCCGGCCACCGTGACCGAGAGACCGAGGCGTTTGCCGCGGGAAGGGTCGAACGGATCGTTCCGGCTGTCGTAGCGATAGCCGGGCGTGATCGCCGAGGTCTTGCCCCGGAAGTCGGCGAAGGCGATCGGAGGGGCGGGGCCGCCCGGCGGTGGAGGCGGCGGGAAGACCTCGTAGCGGCTCTTCGTGTCGGTGTAGCCGTAGAACGCCGAAACGCTGTCGAAGACTCCGAGCGAAAGACCGTAGGAGAAGTTCACGCCCCGCGCGCGCTGGTCGACGTCGAGGTAGTTCTGCGAACGGTTGAAGATCGAGCCGCCGATCGCCATGCGCTGGTCGAGGAAATAGGGCTGCCCGAAGGAGAGGTCGAAGAAGTTCGACCGGTTTCCGCGCTGGAACTGCACGCCGATGGTGTCGCCGCGGCCCAGGAAGTTGCGCGTCGAGAACTGGAACTGGCCGAAGAGGCCGTCGAGCTGGGAGTACCCGGCGCCGAACTGGACCTCGTTGCGGTTGGTGTCGATGCCCTTCACCGTGACGTCGACGGTCTTGGAGTCGGGCTGGACCTTGAAGTCGGGATCTTCCTCGATCTTGAAATAGCCGAGCTGCGTGATCTTGAAGAGGCCCTTGCGGAAGCGCTCCATGTCGAGGATGTCGCCCTCGGCGAGCAGCAGCTCGCGCCGCAGGACCTTCTCGCGCGTCGTCTTGTTGCCCGTGAACTCCACCCGGCCGAGCCGGAACTGGTCGCCCTCGGTGACGCGCACGGTGACGTCGACGACCTTGTTGGCCTTCTCCTCGTACTCGGGGTTCATGAACGCGTAGATGTAGCCCCGCTCGCGGTAGAGGGTCTCGATCGACTTGGTGCCCTCGGCGAGCACCGCGCGGGAGAGGGGCTTGCCCGGCTTGTACAGATCGAAGGCCTTCTCGAGCCTCTTGTTGTCGAAGAGCGTCGAGCCCTCGACCTTGAGGCTGCCGAACATGAACTGATCGCCCTCGACCACGGGAATCGTGATGCGGGCGCGCCGCTTGACCTTGTCCGGGCGCGCCTCCCTGGGGTTCGTCACGAACGTCTCGATGACGGGGTCCTTCACGACGACGTCCTTGTAGCCGTAGTCCTGATAGAGCCGCTTCACCGACTCGACGTCCTCGTCGTAGTTGGCCTGGTTGTAGACGTTCTTGGTCTCCCAGAACATGTACCACACGGCCTTCTTCGTCTTCTTCATCGTGCGCCGGAGACGCCCCTGCGAGAAGACGTTGTTGCCGGTGAACTTGATCTGGTCGATCTTGATCTTGTCGCCCTCGTCGATGTCGAACACGACGCGGCGCTCGTTGGGGACCGACTCCTCGATCTTGGCGTCGAGCACCGCCGAGCGGTACCCTTCGGCCTTGTAGGCCTCGATGAGGACGGACTTCGCCTTGGCGACGTCCCGCAGCGAGATCGGGCCGCCCACCTTGATCTCGACCTTGCCTTCCTTGAGCTTGTCCTTGAGCTGGCTCTGCGTGAGCTTCTTGTTGCCGCGGAACTCGAGATCGGAGACCTTGGGCCGCTCCACGACGTGCGCGACCACCAGGTTGCCGCCCTTGGGGTCGTCCTCGCGCTCGAGGCGGAGATCCTCGAAGAGCCCCGAGTCCCAGAGACGCTGGAAGTTCTTCCGAAGGACCGCGGGCTCGTATTTCTCGCCCACGCGAATGCCGAGGTAGTAGGCGACCGTCTCGGAGGTCACCGTGCGGCCGCCCCTGACGTCGATGCCCGAGATGCGCTGGGCCGGCGGAACGTCGGCCGCGGGGGTCGTGACGGGCTTGGCGTTCGGATCCAGACCCGGACTCGGGAGGGCGCCCTCGAGGGGGGACGACGGCTGCTCCGACGTCGTGCCGCTCCCCGGCACCAGAAGGGAGCCGGGCACAGTCGGCGGGGCGACGGGAGGTGGCGTGGGACGGGGCCTCTGGGTCTGCGTCTGTGCGAACGCCTCGCCCGTCAGTCCCAGCCCGATCAGCGCGGCGCCGAAGGACGCCGCGTTCACCGCAGTTGCGGGAAGGAGGGCACGCTTGCCGGGGACGGCGCGCCGGGCGCCGCCACGTTTCTTCGTCTCGGCCAACGACGCCTACCGAACCGATTCCACTGCGGGAACAGCGGGTTTCGCGAGAGGGTCGGCTGGATCCGGGGCGGGCTCGAAAGGCCGTGCAACGACCTTCAGCTCGTCCCCGACGACGGTCACTTCGACACCTTGGAATGGCTCACGCGTTCCGATTAGCAATTCCGATACCGCATCCTCGACGTGCCTTTGAATGGTCCGGCGCAACGGGCGCGCGCCCGAATGCACGTCGTTTCCGGAGATCTTGAGGAGCCAGTCCACGGCGGCCTCGTCGACCGAGAGCGAGAGCCCGCGGTGCACGAGAACGGCGGCCACGTCGTCGATGAGGAGCCTGCAGATCCGGCGGAGAACGTCGAGCGAAAGCGGGTTGAAGACGATCGCCTCGTCGATGCGGTTGATGAACTCCGGAGAGAACTCGCGGCGCAGCTCCTTGAGGACGAGGTCTTCCACCTCGCGCGAGCTGGGACCGAGCCGCCCGTCGCCGAAGCCCACCTTCACCTGGGTGACGAGGTACTTCGTGCCGATGTTGGAGGTCATGATGATGAGCGTGCTCTTGAAGTCAACGACGTTGCCGTAGGCATCGGTGAGCTGCCCGTCCTCGAGGATCTGGAGGAGGAGGTTCGCGATGTCGGGATGCGCCTTCTCGATCTCGTCGAGGAGGATCACCGAGTAGGGCTGCCGGCGGATGCGCTCCGTGAGCTGCCCGCCCTCCTCGTGGCCCACGTAGCCGGGAGGCGAGCCGATGAGCTTCGAGACGGCGTGCTTCTCCATGTACTCCGACATGTCGAACCGCACGAGGGCCTTCGGGTTGTCGAACAGGAATTCGGCCAGCCGGCGCGCGACCTCGGTCTTCCCGACGCCCGAGGGGCCGAGGAAGATGAACGAGCCCATCGGCCGGTTGGGGCTCTTCACGCCGAGGCGCGAGCGGCGGATCGCCCGGGAGATCGAATCGATCGCGCGGTCCTGCCCGATGACGCGCCGTTTCAGCGTCTCCTCCATGTGGAGGAGCTTCTCGGCCTCCTCCATCTGGAGCGACGTGATGGGAATGCCCGTCCAGCTCGAGATGACGTCCTCGATGTCGCTCTTGAGAACCTCCACGGGCGAGGCCTCCTCCTGAGAGACGCTCTTCGTGCGCTCGATCTCTTCCTTGATCTCGATCTCGCGCTCGCGCAGGAACACGGCCTTCTCGAAGTCCTTCTCCGAGATGGCCTTCTTCATCTCCTTGACGATCTGCTTCACCTCGTTCTCGAGGCGCCTCAGGTTCTGCGTGTCGGCGGTCTTGCGGAGCTTGACCTTCGCGCCGGCCTCGTCGAGGAGGTCGATCGCCTTGTCGGGGAAGAACCGGTCGGGAATGTAGCGGTTCGCCGAGTAGACGGCGGCCTTGATGGCGTCGGGCGCGTAGCGCACACGGTGGAACTTCTCGTAGCGCTCGCGCACGCCCTCGAGGATCTGGAGCGTCTCCTCCTCGCCCGGCGGCTGGACCATGACGGCCTGGAAGCGGCGGAGGAGCGAGCGGTCCTTCTCGATGTACTTGCGGTATTCCTTGAGCGTCGTCGCGCCGATGCAGGAGATCTCGCCGCGCGAGAGCGCGGGCTTCAGGATGTTCGCCGCGTCCAGCGAGCCCTCGGCCGAGCCCGCCCCGATGAGGGAGTGGATCTCGTCGATGAACACGATGACGTCGGGGTTCTCCTTGAGCTCCTTGAGGATGCCCTTGAGCCGCTCCTCGAACTGGCCGCGGTACTTCGTGCCGGCCACGATGAGCGAGAGGTCGAGCGCCAGGATCTTGCGGCTCGCGAGGAAGTACGGAACGCCGCCTTCGACCATGCGCTGCGCGAGGCCCTCGACGATGGCGGTCTTGCCGACGCCGGGCTCGCCCAGGAGGATCGGGTTGTTCTTCGTGCGGCGCGAGAGGATCTGGATGATCCGCTCCACTTCCTTGTCGCGGCCCACGAGCGGGTCGAACGTGCCCGTTTGCGCGAGGGCCGTGAGGTCCCGCGCGTACTCGGCCAGAAACGGCAGCTCCTTCTTCTGCTTCGAGGCCTCGCGCTCCTTGATGAGCGCGATGGTCTCCTCGCGAACGCCGTAGAGGTTGAAGCCGTGCGCGGCCAGGATGCGGCCGGCGACGCAGGGCTCGACGCGCAGGATGCCGATGAGGAGATGCTCGGTCCCCACGTAGGGATGCATCATCGACTCGGCCTCGTGCGAGGCGTACGCCAGGATCTTCTTCGACTCCTCGGAAAGCGGCAGCTCCTGGGTCGAGGAAACGCGCTCCACGAACACGCGGTCGCCTTCGATCTCGCGGCGGATGTCGTCGGGCTTGACGTTGAAGCGCCCGAAGATCTCCTTGATGATGTCCTCGCCCTCGCGAAGGACGCCGAGCAGGATGTGCTCGGACTCGATCACCTTGGAGCCCAGCTTCGAGGCCTCGTAGCGGGCGAAAAACAGGGCCCTGCGGGCCTTTTCGTTGTATTTCTCGAACATCGTGAAACGCCTCTCGGGAAAGGCTTTAGCCCTCCGATGAGCCTTCCGGGATCGTAGCCCCTGCCGTCCCGGGGTGCAACGGCACGGAGTCTGTCGTTGGGGGGGGGGCGGCCTGATCCTCCTCGAACAGCCCGTCGGGCGCGAGACGGGTCCGCCTTTCGCAGGACGCCGCCAGCGCGGGATCGTGGGTCACGAGGATCACGGCCCCCGCCCGCTCGCGGGAAACTTCGGTGAGAAGCGTGAACACCTCCCGCGCGTGCGCCGCGTCGAGGCTGCCCGTCG
>JAEUQS010000195.1 GCA_016789625.1 Acidobacteriota bacterium
GCGATCGCCGAGCTGGGCCTCGCCAAGGCTCTCTTCGCGCTCTCGCGCGAGGAGGAGGGCCTCGTCGCGGCGCGCCGCGCCCTCGTGAAGCAGCAGACGTACAAGGAGGTGCGTCTGCTGCTCGCCGAGCGCTACCTCCTCGCGATGAAGCCGCTCCCGGCCGCGGCCGAGCTGGCCCGCGCGGTGCGTGGCACGCCGAAGGACCCCGAGGCCGCCACGCGTCTCTTCGACCTCGCCCTCACGCACCCGGAGGCGCGGGGACACGCGCGCATGGTGCTGCCTCTCGTGAGGAAGGTGTTCGGGAAGGTGCCCGCGGACGCGTCGCTCGGTTACGCGCTCGCCCGTTTCGAGGAGCTGCCGTGAACGGCCTGTCACGTCGGGTCGCGCTGGCGGTCCGAATGGACCGCCTGAGGCAGTCCTACGGGACTGCCCTCGCTCTCTTCGTGCTGGCCGTGCTGCCGTTCCTGGGCACGTTCGGGTTCGACTACACGTTCGACGACCGGCTCGTCATCGAGAACAACCCGCGGCTGGCCTCACCCTCCGAGCTTCCGGCGCTCCTCACGACGCAGCTCTTCGAAGGGCAGCGGCAGACGGCGAACTACCGGCCGTTCCTGCTCCTCACGTTCGCGGTGCAAACCTGGATCCACGGCCCGGACCCCGGTCTCTACCGCGTCGTCAACGTGCTGCTTCACGGCCTCACGACGGTGCTCGTCGCGGCGTGGCTCCTCGCGATCGCGGTGCCGCGAAGAAGCGCGCTCGCGGCCGCAGCCGTCTTCGCCGTGATCCCCATTCACGTCGAGGCCGTCACGTCGCTCGTGGGGCGCGCGGAGGTCCTCGCGGCGGCGCTCGTCCTCCTCGGAGCGATCCTCTTTCGGCGGGCCGTCTCGGGGGAGCGCCTCCGGGTGGGGCCCTATCTCGCGTGCCTCGCGGCGCTCACGCTCGCCGCCTTCAGCAAGGAGAGCGCGATCGTGGCTCCGGGCCTTCTCGGTCTGGGGGAGGCGTTTCAGGCGTTCGAGCGCAACGAGCGGATCAGGAGGCGGATCCTGCCGTGGCTCGGCACGCTCCTGCCGTTCGTGCTCCTCCTCGCCGTGCGGGCCGCGGTGCTCGGGGGCGTCGTGAACACGTCGACGACGCGCATCACGGAGATCGAGAACCCGCTCGTCACGATGAGCGCGCCGCTCCGGATCCTGAACGCCGCGAATCTCCTCTTCATGTATCCGGCCAAGACGCTCGTGCCCGTCCACATGGCGGCCGACCACTCGGCGCACGCGCTCCCGCTGGCGACGAGCGCCTCGTCCCCTCGCGCGTGGGGGGGCGCCGCGGCCCTGACGGTTCTCCTCGCGGTGTCCGTCGCGCTCTTTCGAAAGGGCCGCGCCCTGCCGCTCTTCGGCGTGCTGCTCTTCCTCGGAACGCTCTTCCCGCTCTCGAACTTTCCGGCCGTCGTCGGGCCGCCGTACGCCGATCGCCTGGCCTACGTCCCCTCGATCGGCATCCTCGTCGCCGCGCTGGCGCTGTTCGTGCCCCAGCGCATCCAGGACGGGTGGGCGGCGCCGCTCCTTCTCTCGGGCGCCCTCGTGCTCTTCGCGTCCCTCACCGTGGACCGGAACCTCGTGTGGCAGAACGATCTGACGCTCTTTTCCGACATGGTCGCGAAGCGGCCCGGGAACGCCAAGGCGCGGTTCGCGCTCGGCTCGGTGCTGGACCGGCTGGGCCGTAGAGAGGAAGCCCGCGTCGAGACCGAGACGGCGCTCCGGCTCTATCCGCGCTTCCCCGAAGCTCTCACGCTGCTCGGGAAGATCCTCTGGGAGGGCGGGGATCCGCGCGCGGGAAACGAGCTCTACCGGCAGGCCCGGCTGCTCTCGCCGCAGGACGAGCCCGCGAACTGGGGCTTCGCGAAGACCCTCGAGGCCGCGGGTGAGCTCGAGGCTGCGGGGCGGGCCTGGGACGAGGCCGAAAGGGCCGTGCCGGCTTCGTACGCGATCGCGTTCCACAGGGCCCTCTTCCTCGCGATGGCCGGGCGGCTCGAGGAGTCCGACCGGGCCTGGGATCGGGCGATCGCGCTCGCGCCGCGGGGAGGCAGGGACCTTCCGGCGAGGGAGCAGGCGAAGGTGCGCGACCGGCTCAGGGCGCGGCCGGCGGAGGGCCCGCAGGCCCGGTGATCGCCGGGCGGGGCCGGCTCGCGCGCATCCGCCTCACGAGCGCGAGGACGATCACGTACGTCAGGATGCCCGCGAGGAACGAAAGGGCGAACATCCCGACGGCCCACTGAAGGCTCACGGCGCGCACCGACGGGCCGGCGGTGCGCCAGAACTCGAGCTTCATCAGGTCTTTCCAGGGCAGCTGCGCCAGGGCCTCGCGTTCGGCGCGGAGGATCATGCGGCCCAGGGGGATCGCCACGGCGCTCACCGGCGCGAACGTGAGCGGGTTGACGACCAGCGTGCCGAGAAGGACGTCCAGCTTGTTGAGGCGCAGAAGGAACGCGAGCCCGAGCGCCATCCAGGTGTGGAAGCCGAACAGCGGCGTGAACGCGATGGCGACGCCGAGCGCGAACGAGGCCGCGACCACCTCGGGCGAAGACGACTGTCCGAGGGTTTCCCGGATCCGGGCCCGCAGCTTCGCGATCACGCCTCCGGCCCCGACCTTCGGTTCCTTCGCCAGGGGCTTCTCCGGAGGGATGTGAGGATCGGGCGAAGAGCTCATCGCGGCTTGCGGGTCCTCGCGGCGGGATCCGGCTCTCCGGACTCGAAGTGGTCGAACCCTGCGTCGGGCAGGGGTTCCGTGCGCGCGCCCCCGCGCACCACGACGGAGGAGCCGGGCGTCATCTCGCCGATGGCCCGAAGGGCGAAGCGGGCCGCGAGCCGCTCCACGGCAGCGAGCCTTTTCTTCGGCACCGTGAAGAGGAGACCGAAGTCCTCTCCGCCGAAGAGCGCCGCCGCGCGTGGCTCGAGCGCGATGCCCGCGGGCAGCTCCTCGAGGGTGGAGTCGACGGGGAGGCGGGCCAGGTCCACGGCCGCACCGCAGCCCGAAGCGCGGCAGAGGCGGTGGAGGTCGCGAGCGAGCCCGTCGGAGAGGTCCATCGCGGCCGACGCGACGGGCGCGGTGTCGCCCTCGGCGAGAGCCTGTCCGAGCTCGACCATGGGTCGCGGGCTCGTCTGGTGCCGGATCAGGCGAACCAGGTCGGCGGCGGGTGGGGCCACGAGCCGCCGGCCCGCCGGGTTGGTGAGCGTTCCGCTCGAAGAAACCCGATATCCCGCTTCGAGGAGCGCGAGGCCCCCGGCTGCGGCGCCCAGCGTTCCCGAGACGAAGAGGACGTCGCCGGCCGAGGCCCCGCTCCGGGTGAGGACGCGCAGGCCCGCGGGACGCCCGACGGCGGTCACCGAAAGAAACGCCGTTGCCGAGGACGTGAGGTCTCCGCCCACGATCGCGACCTGGTACTCGGCCGCGATCTCCCCGAAGCCGTCCAGGATCCCCTCGAGGAAAGCCGGCGGGGTCGCGCGCGGAAGACCCAGCGTGAGGAGCGCGAAGGCAGGCGCCGCGCCCATGGCCGCGAGGTCCGAGAGGCTGGCGGCCAGCGCCTTGCGGCCGAGAGCGTGCGGATCGGAAGTCGCGCGGAAGTCCACGTCCTCGACGAGCGTGTCGGTCGTGAGCACCGCGTCGCCCCCGAGGCGCACCACGGCGGCGTCGTCGCCGACCCCGATCCGCACGTCGCGCCGCCGGGTCGCGAAGCGCGTCGCGATCAGCTCGAGGAGCGCGGCCTCGCTGGGGAGCGTGGGCTTGGATCTCATTTCCGGGTCCTGCGTGCGACGGCTGGCTTCGCGGAGGGCGCCGCCCGGGCGGCCTTCTTCCGGGCCGGCAGCTTGCGCCCCTTGCCGAGAAGGGCCGCACCGAGGACGTCGTCCACGGTCTTCGCGAACACGAACGTCAGCTCCTTGCGGAGCTCCTCGGGGATCTCCTCGAGGTCCCGCTCGTTGGCCTTCGGAAGGATCACGGTCTTGATCCCGGCCCGCCGCGCCGCGAGGACCTTCTCCTTGACGCCCCCGATCGGGAGGACCTCGCCGCGGAGCGTGATCTCACCCGTCATCGCGACGTCGCGGCGCACCGCGCGCTTGCCGAAGATCGACACGAGCACGGTTGCCATGGTGACGCCGGCCGAGGGGCCGTCCTTGGGGATCGCGCCCTCGGGCACGTGCACGTGGAGGTCGTGCGTCTCGAAGTACTTCTCGGGAATGCCCAGCTCGGCAGCGCGTGAACGCGCGAGCGTGAGCGCCGCCTGGGCGCTCTCTTTCATCACGTCGCCGAGCTGTCCCGTGAGCTGGAGGCGTCCTTTCCCGGGTACCGCGCGGGCCTCGATGATGAGGACGTCCCCGCCCACGGCCGTCCAGGCGAGGCCCGTCGCCGCCCCCACCTGATCGACCGAGAGGGCCTCGTCCTGCCGGAAGCGGGGGATGCCGAGGAGCTTCTCGGCAGTCTTCGCGTCGACCTTCACCTTCTTGGTGTCCTGCGACGCGTGCCGAACCGCCACCTTGCGGCAGCAGGATCCGATCTCGCGTTCCAGGTTGCGGAGGCCCGCCTCGCGCGTGTAGCTCTCGATGACCTTGCGGAGGCCGTCGTCGGTGAACGCGATCGCGCCGTCGGGGAGGCCGTTCTCCTTCGACTGCTTCGGCACGAGGTGCCGCCGCGCGATGGAGAGCTTCTCCTCGAGCGTGTAGCCCGAGAGGCGGATGACCTCCATGCGGTCCACGAAGGCCGGCTGGATGGTGTCGAGCACGTTCGCCGTGGTGATGAAGAGAACCTTCGAGAGGTCGTAGGAGACGCCGAGGTAGTGGTCGCGGAAGGCCTTGTTTTGCTCGGGGTCCAGCACCTCGAGGAGCGCAGACGACGGATCGCCGCGGAAGTCGGCCCCGATCTTGTCCACCTCGTCGAGCACGAACACGGGATTCGAGGTGCCCGCCGTCTGCAGGCCCTGCACGATGCGGCCGGGCAGCGCGCCCACGTACGTGCGCCGGTGGCCGCGGATCTCGGCCTCGTCGCGCACCCCTCCCAGGGAAAGGCGCACGAACTTGCGGTCCAGCGAACGCGCGATGGAGCGGCCCAGCGAGGTCTTGCCCACCCCCGGCGGGCCCACGAAGCAGAGGATCGGCCCCTTGGACTCGGGGGCGAGCTTCCTCACCGCGAGGAACTCGATGATGCGCTCCTTGATCTTCACGAGGTCGTAGTGGTCCTCGTCGAGGATCGTGCGGGCTCGCGAGAGGTCCAGGTTGTCTTCCGAGGTGATGCCCCAGGGAAGGCCCGTCATCCAGTCGAGGTAGGTGCGCAGCATCGCGTTCTCGGCGGAGTCGGGGTTGCCGCGCTCGAGCCGCTTGATCTGCTTCTCGATCTCCTGCGCGGCCTCCTCGGGGACCTTCTTCTCCACGACCTTCGCGCGGTAGGCCGCGATCTCCTCGGCGACGTCGTCGGTCTCTCCGAGCTCCTGCTGGATGGCCTTGAGCTGCTGCCTGAGGAAGTACTCGCGCTGCGATTTGTCGATCTCGCTCTTGGCGGCGCCCGAGATCTCCTGCTGAACCGTGAGAACCCGGACCTCGCGCCCGAGGATCTCGACCACGGCGCGGAGGCGCTCCTCCGCGGGCACGGTCTCGAGGATCCGCTGGGCCTCGTCGGCCTTCAGCTCGAGGTTCGAGGCGGCCAGGTCGGCGAGGCGGGCGGGGTCGTCGAGCGTGCCGGCCACGAGCATCACCTCGGGCGATATCGGTTTCCCGAGGTTGACGGTCTTCTCGAGCTGCTCCTTCACCGAGCGCACGAGGGCCTCGATCTCCTCCGAGGAGGGGACGGGCGTCTCGGGCTCGGCGACGCGGGTGACCTTGGCCCTGAGGCACGGGCCGTCGGTGAGGATCGATTCGATCTTCACGCGGGAGAGGCCCTGCACCAGGAGGCGGATGCGGCCGTCGGGCAGCTTGAGCATCCTCATGATGGCCGCCGCGGTGCCCATTCCGTAGAGCTCCTCGGGCTTGGGCTCCTCCACCGAGGCGTCGCGCTGCGCGACGAGGAGGAGCAGCCTCTGCTCCGCGAGGGCCGCGTCCACCGCGGCGATGGAGCGGTCCCGCGAGACGGAGAGCGGCACGATCACGTAGGGAAAGAGAACGACGTCCTTCAGGGGAAGGACGGGGAGGAAGTCCGGCAGAACGAGGGTCTCGCCCTGCGCGGGGGTGAGCTCTGTGGGGGTCATTTCGCCTTCGGAGCGCTCTTCGTCGAGCGTATGGGGATGTGCTTCTTGGGTGGCGAGCGGCGGGGCACGAGGAGCGTGAGGAGACCGTCGGAGTAGGACGCCTCGGCGCCTTCCGGCTCGGGATCCTCGGGCAGCTCGAGGGATCTCTCGAACGGGCCCGCGATGCGCTCGACCCTCAGGAAGCGGCCGCCCTTGGCCTCCGTGATGCGGCGCTCGCCGCGCACGGTCACGACGCGGCCGGAGACCTCCACGGAGAGCCGGGACGCATCGGCGCCCGGAATCTCGTACACGAGGCGGAAGACCTTGCCGTCGTCCACGACGTCGAGGGGCGGCAGCACCGACGGCGGCTCGTCCTCTCCGGGGCCCGAGGAACGCGTGAGGAAAACGAACGGGGCCCGCACGGGCTTTCTGGATGCCGGCATGTCACGTCCTCGTCGCGGGAACCTGAGCCTTGCCCAGGAGGTGCTTCAGCTCGTCCACGAAGTCGCCCAGGTCCTCGAACCGCCGATACACCGATGCGAAGCGCACGTACGCCACCTGGTCGAGATCCTTGAGCCTCTCCATCACGCGGTTTCCGATCTCCTGCGTGCCCATCTCGCGGGTCTCGCTGGCGTGGATGGCCGACTCGATCTCCTCGGTGACGCGCTCGAGATCGCCCGTCGTGACCGGCCGCTTCTCGCAGGCCCTCACGAGCCCGCGCATCAGCTTCTGGCGGTCGAACGCCTCGCGCCGGCCGTCCTTCTTGACGACCATGACCGGGATCTCCTCGACCGTCTCGTACGAGGTGAAGCGCCGCGTGCACGCTCCGCACTCCCGCCGCCTGCGGATGACCGCCCCCTCGCGGCTCTCTCTCGAGTCCACGACCCGGTCCTCGGACGAGCCGCAAAAGGGACAACGCACGGGCCGTAGCTTACGCGGTCGGGCCGGCGTTTCCGCCCGCCTCGCCGGTCTTCCCGCCGCCTTCGTTCGCGAGCTTCCCGAGGCTGAGCCCGGTGGCGACGAGGCACACGAGGCCGATCAGCGTCACGGGGACGAACGAGATCGCGTGGGACACGAGAGCCATGGCCGCGGCGACGTTGCGGTCCACGCCGTAGAACGCGGTGAGCGCGTAGGTGATCGCGGCGTGGTAGCCGCCCACTCCTCCCGGGGTCGGGATCGCGAGCCCGAGGACCGACCAGGTGAGCACGAAGAACGCCACGGGAAAGGGCTGGTCGATCCCGAACGCCCGGAGCGAGGCATAGACCTGCACGCAGAGGACGAGCCACAGGAAGATCGACGCCGAGGCGATCACGAGCGCGTCCCTCGCCGAGTGGACGCCGCCCATGCCCGAGAGAAACGCCTGCGCGAGGGATTCGAACCGGGGCTGGATCCGTCTCGGGACGAATCGCAGGAAGATGCCCAGACGCTCGGGCTTGCGAGCCAGGAACACGGCCACGGCGAGCCCCACGATCGCGACGGCGCCGACGAGAAAAGCCGAGCCCCGGAGCTTCGCGAACCGGGAGGCCTCGGCCTCCCCGAGGCCCGAGGGAACCCAGCCGAGCGCGTAGACCACGAAGAGGAGGATCACGGAGAGGAGATCCAGGAGGCGCTCGAACGCCACCGAGGCGAGCACCGGCGCGAACGGGAGCTTGAGGCGGTCCGCGAGGACGTAGGGCCTCACGACCTCGCCGGCCCGGGCCGGGAGCAGCGTGGACGCCGCGAACCCGATGGTCGTCGCGACGTTCGCGTCGCGCTGCGGAACGCGCCCCACCGACTGCAGGAGCACCGTCCACCGCCAGGAGCGAAAGGGCAGCGTCGCCACCGAAATGAAGAGCGCCAGCGCGAGCCAGCCCGCATGCGCCTCTCCGATCGCCCGGCCGACGGCGGCGAAGTCCAGCGAGCGGAAGAAGAAGAAGAGGAGCAGTGCCGCGAGCGAGAGGGAGATCGCGACTTTGAGGGCTCGCGACCTGCGGGGATTCGTCACCCTCGGATGTTAGCCTGAGGTCATGCGCGTGTTCTTCGATCCCGTGGCGCTCCGGCACGACACGGGACCCCATCATCCCGAGAACAAGGAGCGCCTCGCGGCCTGCGTCGCCGGGCTCGAGAACGCGGGTGCCGAGGTGTCGGCCCCGGAATCGCCGGCCCGCACGCTCGCCTCGGTGGAAAAGGTGCATGCGCCGGGCTACGTGCGGCGCCTTTCGGGCACCTGCGCCATGTCGCCTCCCCAGGCGCGGGACCGCACGTTCAGCCTCTTCGATTCCCCCGACAACCCCATTTCCCGCGCCACGTTCCTGGCCTCCCTCCGTACCGCGGGCCTGGGTCTCGCCGCGGTGGATTCGGTGCTCGCGGGCGGTGGGCCGGTTTTCGTCTCGATGCGGCCGCCGGGCCACCACGCCCTCGCCGAGGAGGCCATGGGGTTCTGCTTCCTCAACGGAGTCGCGATCGCCGCGCGGGATCTCGTGGAGAGCGCGGGGGCGACCAGGGTCCTGATCGCCGATTTCGACGTGCATCACGGAAACGGCACCCAGGACATCTTCTGGGAGGACGGACGGGTCGCCTACCTCTCCGTCCACCGGTCGCCTTTCTACCCGTATTCGGGGGCCGTCGACGAAGAGGGAGAGGGCAAGGGGCGCGGGACGACACGCAACGTCCCGATCCACGGAGGCGCCTCCGAGGAGACCTACGTCGGAGGGTTCGTGGCGGCGCTCGAGTCGCTCTCCGAGCGGTTCCGGCCCGAGTTCGTGCTCGTGAGCGCAGGCTTCGACGCCCACCGCTCGGACCCCCTCGGCGGCATGCACGTGACCGAGCACGGGTTCTTCGAGATGACCCGGCGCCTCCGTGACGTGGCCGACGTTTTCGCGGGCGGACGCGTGGTGTCTTTCCTGGAAGGCGGCTACGACCCGGAGGCCCTGGCGGCCTCTGCCGTGGCGCATCTGAGGGCGCTGCAAGGGCTTCCCGAGAGGGCCTCCGATTGACTTTCCTTTTCAGGGGCCTCTAAAATCTGTGCGTAGCCATCCCTAGAAAAAGCTCTTCGTGGACCCATGGAGGATTTCTGATGAAGCTCAAGGCTCTGCTCCTCCCGGCGATCGTCGCGGGCCTCGCAAGCTCTCCCGATGCCATTGCGCAGTGCCCCGCTCAGAACCTCGGAACCATCGAGAGCCCGGCGCCGAACGCGCTGGTCTCGGGTTTCGTACGCGTGACGGGGTTCGCGGTGAACGGGAATCTGATCTCGAACGTCGATCTCTTCATCGACGGGCAGGCGGATACGAACCGCGTGACCGCACCCGGGGGGGCGAACATCAACCTGCCCAGACCCGACGTGACGCAGGCCCTGCCGCAGTATCAGGGCTCGCCCGGCAGGCATCCCGGCTACGAGATGTCGTTCAAGGCGGCGAACTACGCCAACGGAACGCATACCGTGAACGTGCGCATCACCGACGTCACGGGCTGCTCGTACTTCCTCGAGCCGCGCACCGTGCGGGTGGACAACGCCCGCAACCAGCCGCCGTTCGGTAACGTGGACCTCCCGCTGCCCGATTCCTCGGTGGGCGACACGGGCGTCATCCACATCGCGGGCTGGGCGCTCGACGACCGGCGCATCGATCACGTCGAGGTCTACGTCGACGACCTCCAGGAGCGCCAGGCCGTCACCGGCATTCACCGTGCCGACGTCGCCGCGTACTACCCGGACACGACGGCCTCCATCATCTCGGGCTTCGTCGCGAACCTCGATTCCACGCGGCTCACGAACGGCGTGCATCACATCCGGGTCATGGCCGTCGACGACCAGGGCCAGAAGGGCCTCCTGGGCGTCCGCCGCATCCAGGTCTTCAACAACTCGGCCAACCTCGCGCCGTTCGGCGTCGTCGAGTTCCCCCTCCTCAACGCCACGTGGTTCGGCAACTGCTTCGACCCCGTCGGCGGCCCGTCGGGCGGCGACATCGTCGATCCGCGCTTCCTCATGTTCGTCACGGGCTGGGCGCTCGACACGTCGGTCCAGACGGAGCGGGGCGGCCTCTCGCACGTGTACCTCGAGATCGACGGCGTGACCATCAAGGACACGCGCATCAACTGCCATCGCGAGTTCCTCCTCAACAACCAGCCCATCGACTGCTACGGGTTCTACCGGCCCGATGTCGAGGTCATCTACCCCGGCTTCCAGCAGGCTCCGAACGCGGGCTTCCACTTCGCGGTCGACGTCGGCTACCTCCTCACCCAGAGGGGCTTCCGCGAGGGTGGCCACATCCTCCAGGTCAAGGCCGCCGACAAGGAAGACCAGATCCGCCTCCTCCGTGAGATCCCCATCACCATGGAGTGCGCCACGGGCAACCTCGACCCGTCGCCGCTCGGCTTCGTCGACGATCCGTACAACTACAAGTTCGTCAACGGCATCTTCCCGGTCCTCGGCTGGGCGCTCGACCTCGACAACGTCGTCCAGGTGCGCGTCCTGATCGACGGCGTCCGCCAGATCGACGCCGTGCGCAACGTGGACTACGCCGAGTTCGGTCTCGCGAGCCCCGACGTCGCGGCCGTGTATCCCGCCTACCCGCAGCGCTCCAACGCCCGGTGGCGGTTCTATCTCGACACCACGAAGATCTCCAACAGCGAGCACGATCTCCTCGTCGAGGTTCTCGACGGCCGCGGCAACGTCCGCTCGGCGGGCACCCGCCGCTTCCTCGTCGACAACAACAACCTCGTCCGGTAAGTCCGAGGAACGCCGCTCCGGTCCTTCGGCCCCGCGAAAGCGGGGCCGAGTGCTTTTTTACGCCGTCTGGCGGCGTGCGGCCTTGCGAGGCGGCCGCGCCCGGGATACGGGCGGCCGCGCCCGGGACCCGGCCGGCTGGCGGATCGTTGCCTTCTTCCCGCCACCGTCGCGCAGGAGCCCCCGGCGGAGGATGTCGGCGATCTCGCCCAGCACCGCGTCGGTGTTCTTGCCGAAGTGGTGCGGCACGTTGAAGAGCACCTCGACCGCGAAGTAGTTCAGGAAGATGCGGCTCGTGAGCATGATGGCCGAGAGCGCCGAGATGCCCGGCTGGAGCTTCTTCTCGAGCTCGAGCGCGGGGTTCTTCGAAAGGAAGGCCTCGAAGCGCTCGGCCATGCTCGCGTAGAACTTGCGAATGTGCTCGCCGTCGAACTCCACGACGTCGACGTAGATGAGCGCGACGTGAGGCCGGTACCGAGTGACGCTCTCCCGAGCGGCGAGGCCCAGAGCCTCGAGGTCGTCGGGAAAAGCGCCCGCGGCGAGCGCGGCGTTCATGGGGTAGTCGGGGCTCGAGATGGCCTCCCAGTACTGGTCGAGGAGCGTGCGGAACAGCGTCTCCTTGTCGGGGTAGTGGTGGTAGACGCTGCCCGTGGAGACGCCCGCGGCCTCGGCGATATCGCGCATGCTCGTCGCCCGGTAGCCCTGATGCGAGAAGAGCGCGAGCGCCGCGCTCTCGATCGCGCTCCGCGCCCGGCGGGTTCTCTCGTCCTGCTGCACGGTGAGGAAGCTACGCGCGACGGCAACCTGCGTCAACGCGGCAGACGCATCAGCACTCAGTAGATGCCGACGGGCCGGGAGGCATCGTAGGTCTCCGTGAGATCCAGGTTCACGAGCAGGGTCTCCTTCGAGCTCGCCGGGATCTGCACCACCCAGTCGCCGCGCTCGTTGCGCAGCTCCGAGGCGAAGAGCTTTCTCTTCGAGCGGACGGTGAAGACCTCCCAGAAAACCATGCCGAACTGAAGTACCGGCGGTCGAAAGCACCACGCTCCCACGCGCGTCCCGACGTCGACCGGGATCTCGGCGACCGTCAGTCTCTGGAATCCCAGACGCACGGCGTGCTCCTCGAAGCTCTGCACCAGGTCTTCCGGCAGCTCGTGGCGGCCCCGCTTCACGTTGCGCCCCAGGAGGAGATCCGAAAGCGCGGCCAGGGCCTCGACGTGCTCGTTCACGCTCCCGACTCTACGCCCTAGGGCGATCCGAAGGATCGCTTTAGGCAGTCCTGCCGGACTGCCAGCTCGTACCATGGGCCGATGCCTTCAGCAGATGAGGCTCCGCGGATTCCCCGAAGCCGCCGGCGCGCCGCCCTGGTTGCCATCGGGGCGATCCTGGTGCTGCTGTTGGGCCTCTTCGGACCTCCCTTCGCGGCACGCCGTGTGGGGGATCGGCTGAAGTCCGAGGCGGCGCGCCGGGGCGTGGCTCTGACGTTCTCCCGCGCGCGCTTCGCGTGGCCCGGCGCGTTCGTGCTCGAGGATCTCGCCGCGCGAAAGGGCGAGCTTCGCCTCGAGGCCCGGAGCCTCGGAGTGGTACTCGCTTTCGGCGGGCGCGATCCGCTCGGGTGGGTCTCTGCGCTCGACGTGAGCGGCGGGCGCGTTCTCCATGCGCGTGGTTTCTCCGTGGATCTCGCGGACGGCCGCACCGAGCTGCCCGTGCTCACCCGCGAGTTCGCAGTGCTGACGCGCGAGGGGGCAGGCAGCCTTCATCTCCGCGCCGTTCCCGGAGGCGCCGAGCTGTCGTTGAAATCGCTCGACGCGCCGCGCTGGGGAACCGTGAAGAAGGCTGGCCGGCCGTTCCTCGTGCCGGGACGTCTGCACGGAGTTCTCCGTGCCACGCGCGTGGTGCCTGGTGGAGACGTCTACGAGATGCGCGTTCACGTTCATGCGAAGGGCCTGCGTCTGCCGTCTCTCGGCGAGGAGGCCGGGCTCGGAGCGCCGGTGAACCTGGAGGTCTCGGCGGAGGCGCTCGTGGACCTCCCGCTACGGAGGCTCGTCGTGAGGTGCTGGCAGGCGGAGGGGCAGGGGCTGGAGGCCCGCGGCACCGCGCTCCTCTTCGTGACGGAAGGCGACGCGATCGTGGACCTCGACCTGCATGTGCCCGAGGTGCGCTTGAAAGAGCTCCTCTCGGCGTCGGGAGCGCCGCCGCCCGACGCGCTGGCCGGCAGCAGCGACCTCGGCAGCCTGAAGCTCGACTACCGGCTCTCGGGGCACCTCAAGGATCCGCAGTCGCTGCTCGTGGAGGACGACCTGCGCTTCCGCTCTCCCGAGGAGCTTCCGCCGGCGCTCCTGGCCCTGCGGGGTCCGTTCGTCCACCGCGTGACGTACCCGGACTGCGTGGTCGACATCGACCTTCGCGACGGGGCTCCCGGGTTCGTGCCCCTCGTGCGCGTTCCACCTCTCTTCGTGAGGGCGCTGACGATCTCGGAGGACGCGGGCTTCTTCTCCCACGAAGGCCTCGACCTCCGCGAGCTGCCCGTCGCGCTCGCGACGAACTGGATCCGTGGCGAGTCCGCGCGCGGCGGCTCGACGATCTCGCAGCAGCTCGCGAAGAACCTCTTCCTCTCGCGCGAGAAGACCGTCGCGCGAAAGGTGCGCGAGGCCGCGCTCACGCTGCTCCTCGAATCCGCGCTCACCAAGGAGCGCATCCTCGAGATCTACCTCAACGTGATCGAGTGGGGCCCCAAGGTCCACGGGCTCGGCCCTGCGTGCCGCTTCTACTTCGGCAAGCCGCCGGAGGCGCTCACGCCCAAGGAAATGGCGTTCCTCGTGTCCCTCATTCCGGGGCCCGTGAAGTACCAGTCCTCGATTGCCGGGGGCACGCTCCGCCCGGGCTTCGCGCGGCTCGTCGTGAACGTGCTCGCGAAGCTTCGCTCCGTGGATGCCCTGACCGAGGAGGAATACCTGGCGGCGCGGGACGAGGAGCTGGGACTCTTCGGCAGAGTCCCGGCTCCGAAGCCCGCGCCCGTGGAAGCTGTCGAGCCGGTCGAGTCTCCTACGCCTTCACCGGAGTCAGAACCCTCTCGATCGCGGCCCTGACGCGGGGCAGCCCGTCGGCGATCTCCTGGAGCGTCACGGCGCCCACGGAGAGGCGGAACCAGCCCGTGTCCTCGCGGAGCCCGAAGGCCTGGAACGGCACGATCGCGAACCCGGCCTCGTCGAGAAGGAGCCTGCGGATCTGGTCGTTCCTCGTGATGGTCTCGCCGTTCCAGGTGCGGCCGAAGAGATCGAAGCGCGCGGAGAGGTAGATCGCGCCCTGCGGAGCGACCGTCTCGACGGGCAGCCCGGCGGTGCGCATGGCCGCGAAGCCCGACGCGAGGGCGTCCAGCCGGGCCTGCACGCCTTCCTTGACCTTCGACTGGAACGCGCCGCGCACGTCGGGGGCGTCGAGGAGCTTCGCCGTCGCGAGCTGCTCGGCCTTGGGCGCCCACGCGCCCACGTGGCCGAGGATGTCGGCCATGCGGCGGCGCATCGCGGGCGGCATCACGCCCCAGCCGACGCGCAGACCGGTGGCGCAGAACGCCTTCGAGATCGCGTCGAGGAGGACGACGTACGGCGCCGACTCGGGCACGAGGCCCACGGGTGTCACGTGGCGGGCCGAGCCGAACGTCAGGGTCCAGTAGACCTGATCCCACACGAAGTAGAGCGGCCGCGCGCCCGAGGCCTCGCGCCGCCTGTTCTCCTCCACCACGAGAAGCGTGATCTTGCGGACCTCTTCCGGGTCCATCACGGTGCCGCAGGGGTTGAGAGGGGAATTGAGGCTGAGGAGCCGAGCCTCGCCGAGGTGGGGCGCGAGCTGCTCGGCGGTGGGGAAGAAGTTCGAATCCGCGCCCACGGGGATCTCGATGGCCCGCGCGCCCGAGAGGTACGCGTAGTGGTTGTTGTTCCAGGACGGCACGGGATACACGACGACGTCGCCCCGGTCGACGAGCGTGGTGTAGGCGCCGTAGAGCATGGGGCGCGCGCCGCCGGTGACGAGGATCGAGTCGACGGGATACAGGATCCCGAGCTCCTGCTCGTAGTAGCGCACGATGGCTTCCCGCAGAGGCAGCACGCCGTCCGAAGGCGGATAGTTCGTCTGGCCTTCCTGGAGCGCGTCCCGCGTCCAGCCGAGGAGCTCCTCGGGAATGGGGAACGACGCGGGGTCGAAGTCGCCGACGGTGAGGTTCAGCACCGCGGCGCCCTTGGCCTTCATCGCGCGGACTTCGGCCGCGATCTTGAGGATCTCCGAACCGACGACGCCACGGGCCAGGGTCGAGAGACCGGCGTCGGCGCGATCGGGGCTTGCGAAGAATGCGTTCATGTCCATAACGGCGGCGGAGTGTATCGGACCGATCGGGAAAAAGAAGGAAAGTGAAGGGCCCTCCCTTGACAAACTCCGATTGCGGACTATGTTGGTTGGCTCGGTGATTGCCATGAAACAGCGAACCCAATATCGGATTCTCCCGGTCGCGGAACACGCAGCTCCGGCTGTGCTGTGCGACTTCCCCTGGGAGAACGTCTTCTAAGTCGCTCGGATTCTGCCGGCTCTCTGCTGGCCCTCCGAGCTCCTGAAGCTCGGAGGGCTTTTTCGTTTTCTCCTCAACCTTGCCGCGGCTCCGCCCGTTCCGGGCTTCGCACCCGAAAGGAGGAATGGTGTCCTTCCCTGTGCCGGGTGTGCGCGGGGCAACAGACGCCTCGAACAGTCACGACATCACAGTCGATCCCACCGGGCCGGCGGCGCCGGCGGTCTCTGACCGCACGGCGTTCCGCGCACGGGTTCTGACGAAGGTGGAATCGAGATCGCGAGACGAGGCGCCCGGGGTGGGCGCGAAGCGTCGCGGCGCAGCGGCCTTTGGGGCGGGTTCGACTCCCGTCGTCTCCGTGCGGGTAGCTCAATTGGCAGAGCACTGGACCAAGGATCCAGATGTAGCGGGTTCGAGTCCCGCCCCACCACAACCGCCTGAAAAGCGGCACGGTTTCATCGAACCTCCGGAAGGCGTCATCGCACGAGCTCCCTCCCGCAGAGCATCCCGGGTCTCTGCGCATGGGAACGGCGTGGGCGGCCTTGCAGACGCGACGGCAACGGTCACGACCTGTTGGGGCTCCGCCCCTTCGGGCCTCCGCACCTGGCAGGACAGCACGGCTCTCCTGCGACAGACGGACCGCGACACCGCGTCTCCGCTCGCTCCGCCGGGCAGTCCGGAAGGACTGCCTCAGGCGATCCATTCGGATCGCACGGGCGACGCGACGGCGGCCTTCCGGAGGTTCCCCTCACGGCCCCATCCGCAACCACCCAACGGTCCGCGAAAGTGTCGCGGAGAAAAGGAGAGGCCCATGTACACGCTCTTCCTTCAGAGGGTGCGCGTGCGGTCCGATCAGCGCGCGTTCGTTTTCCGGTTCGGAGAGCTGACGCGCCTTCTCGGGCCCGGCGCGCACGTTCTGCCCGGCTCGCTCTTCGGCGTGCGCGTCGATACCGTCGACGTTCGCGAGGTGGCGCTCACGCGTCCGTTCCTCGATGCGGCCGTCCGCAAGGGCGTCCTCGGCACCGAGGCGCGGATCCTGGATCTCGCCGACCACGAGCGCGCTCTCGTGTGGGTGGACGGCCGCTTCCACGCCGTCCTCCGGCCCGGCCTCCACGTTCTCTGGACGGTGCTCCACGACGTGGTGGTCGAGCGGGTGGACGCGCGGGGCCTGCGGCTCGAGTCGAGCGCCATCGCTTCGATCCTCGCGTCGCCGTCGGCGCGCGAGGCTCTCGACGTCTACGCGGTCGAGGCCGGCCAGATGGGGCTTCTCTTCCGCGACGGGGCGCTCGCGGCGTCGCTCGGCTCCGGAACGTACGCGTTCTGGAAGGGCACCGGCCGCTACCGGCTCGTCGTGGTGGACCTCAAGGAGCAGGTGCTCGACGTCAACGGCCAGGAGATCATGACCGCCGACAAGGTCACCCTCCGGCTGAATGCCGTCGTCACGTATCGCGTCACCGACGCCCTCACGGCCGTGATGGCGGTGGACGACGTGAAGCAGGCCCTCTATCGCGAGGCGCAGCTCGCGCTTCGCGAGGCGATCGGCACGCGCGAGCTGGACGTTCTTCTCGCCGAGAAGGACGGCATCTCTCGCGTGCTCGCCGAGAGGGTTTCCGCGAAGGCCCGGGATTTCGGGGTCGTGGTGACCGGCCTCGGCATCCGCGACGTCGTGCTCCCCGGCGAGATGAAGGACCTCCTCAACAGGGTCACGGAGGCGAGGAAGGCGTCCGAGGCGGCGCTCATCACGCGGCGTGAGGAGACGGCGGCGATGCGCATGCAGGCCAACACGGCGAAGCTCCTCGAGGGCAACCCCACGCTCATGCGGCTGCGCGAGCTGGAGGTTCTCGAGAAGGTTGCCGCCAGGGCGAAGCTCAGCGTCGTGCTCGGCGAGAAGGGTCTCGCCGATACCGTGGTCCGGATCGTCTGAGCGCCCGGCAGGCAGAGCCTGCCGGGCCTTTTTTCCCTCGAGGGATCGCGTAGGATTCCGGCACTGCTGGTGTGGCTCCGGGCGGTTCGCCCTCCGCACCTCAATCCGTTTCGAAGAGGTGCCCGATGGGAACTCCGATCACCGCGAGGAACGTGGCCAGCGCCATCTCCGTCGCCTGGGCGAACGGCCTCAACTGCTATTCGTTCGCGGCCAAGTGCAACAACCCCGGGGGCGCGGGCGCCGTGGCGTGTGTCCCCGGAGCGCGGGCCGGGGCGCCCGTGACCTCGGCGGGCATCACGATCACGAACCTCTTCCAGGCCTGCGTGGCCGACGGCTTCGAGGACGTCTCGGGCGGAGCGCTCGGCATCGCGCACAAGATGAAGACGCTGCCGGTCTGCGGCCCGGGCGAATACCTCGTCGCCGTGTTCTACGACACGCGCCGCTCGTTTCACTTCGCGCGCCAGCTCGCCGACGGCACGGCGCAGGCGCGGGAGTGGGTGCACAAGCCCTCGGCGGCGCAGGACGCCCACAACATGCAGAGCGCCTACTTCCTGGGAACGGACATCAGCAACGTGCCGTGGCTTCCGACGTTCCAGTTCGTCGGGTATCTGAAGGCCCCGAATGCCGGCGTCACCGTCAATCGGGGCGCGTTCTGACGGGGTCGTCTCAGAAGTCCTTCTCGGGAACGTAGGGCCGGCTCCAGAGAGCCACCTGGAGGAGCACGGACTTCACCCAGGCCTGGTGCATGCGCTCGACGTCCTCGGGCGCGTGGCCCTTTTTCGCGAGGAACGGCTTCAGCGTCGTGGTGATCGGGTAGACGAAGAGCGGCATGTAGCGGTACGAGACGACGTCCACCGACGCGACGCCGTCCGTCCTGTTCTTCGCGGCGCGCGTGTGGCGGCGGCCGATCTCGTCCTGGTAGTCGAGCCAGGTCTGGTCGTAGCGGGCCTCGGCCGTGTCGAGGATCCACTGCGCGAAGCGCTTGCGCACCGCGGCGAGGTACGCCGCGTCGGGCTGGCCATCGGACTTGCGGCCGAAGAAATGCACGAGGTGCGGGTGCGACGCCACGAAGCCGTACCAGACGTCCAGGATCGCGTCGGTCTGGTCTGCCAGGATCCCTTTCGACATCCGGAGAGCCTTCTCGTCGTCGGCCGTGAACAGCACGGCCTTCTTCATGAGCTCGAGCTCGGCGGGTGTACTGGGGGAGCGGGGAACGGCGGCCGTTCCGTACGTGTATCCGGGGATCTTCTCCATCGTCTTTCCTTTCGTCGGGGGAGCGGCCTCGAGGGCCAGAGACACGGGCAGCGAGGCGGCCAGTGCCGCAAGCGCGAAACGGTTCATGCAGGGAGCTCCTTTCGGGAGATCGGCGGGATCGAGCGGTTTCAGTACAGTCTTCGAAGTAGTTTGGACGGGATCAGCCCGCTATCGAGGTGTCTTCCTCCTTTCCGTTTCCGCGGAAGCGATCGAAGACGGCCCGCGCTTCCGCCGCGGGCAGCGCGTCGTGATCGCCGCAGTCGAGCCTCAGATCGCGGCCGCCGAGCGGCGCGTCCACGTAGGCACAGTGGTGGGGGCGCGGCTCCCCAGGGTGCGCGCGGGGGCGGAAGAAGCGGCAGGTGACACAGACCCGCGCCGGGGCGATGCGGCCCTCGGTCTGCAGGGTGTGAACCATGGTCACGAGGCTCACGAGGAAGACCTCCTGCTCCGCGGGCCGAAGGGCGTCGACGGCCGAAGCGAGGACATCGGGGGCCTCCGTGACGCGCCCCGCGAGCTTTCGCCCCTCGCGGGTCGGCACGAGCGCGACGGCGCGCGCGTCGTCGGGGGAAGCGGTCTTCTCGACGTAGCCCTTGGCGACGAGCGTCGAAACGGCCGCGCTGGCGGTCGCCGGCGTGACGGCCAGCTCTTCGGCCACCTGGGAGAGCCGCGCCGGCGCGCTCGCTCGCGCGAGGTGCGAGAGGATCTGCGCCTGGGTGGGGGATAGCCCTTCGGGACCCGCCGTCTGCCAGGCCTCGGCCTTGAGCGCGATCGCGAGGCGCGAGAGGCCGGAGCGGATGCGGGCCTTCAGGTCCGCTTCCCGGGGTTCGGGCTTTCTCCGGCGTCGGGCACTCATAGTTAGGACTCCGAAATAATGATCCCGGCCGGGGTCCTTGTCAAGGGTCAGCGCACGCGTGCGAGCACCACGACGGAGTAGCCCACGGCCGTGCGGCTGCCCACGTTCTGGTAGGCGTGCTTCTGGTCGCCCCGGAAAGCGACGACGTCGCCCGGCGTGAGCGTGAAGGACTCGCCCGAGACCGTGAGCCGGAGCGCGCCGCTCTCGCATGCGAGGTACTCGCGGGTGCCGGCCGTGTGCGGGATTCCGGTGATCGTGGTCTGCGGCGGGAGCTCCATGCGGTCGAAGTCCATGCCGGGAATGGGGTCGGGCAGCAGTTTGCGCACGAGGCCGCCTCCCGGCCGCACCTTCTCGGGGAGCGCGCCCTTCGCGTAGTGCTTTGCCGCGGCACGGGGCTCGGCGAGGAGCTCCTCGACGGTGACCTGCAGCGCCGTCGCCGCGCCGAGGAGGACGTTCAGCGTAGGGTTGGCGCCGCCGGACTCGAGGTGGGCCCAGGTGGCACGGGGGAGCCCGGCCAGCTTCGAGACCTGGGCCTGCGTCATGCCGCGGGCCTCGCGGAGCTGACGCACGTTGCGGGCAAGGGCGACGGCGACGCCAGGGGCTTCCACGGGGCTGGTCTCGGCCATGACGACGGTTTGACCTCCTGCCAAGAGGTTGGCACGAGGGACGACAGGCTGTCACGAGGGTTCCATGTTGCGGGCTGGCAGGAGTCGACCATGAACCTCGAACGACAGAACGTCCTCATCACCGGCGCGTCCCGCGGCCTCGGACGCGCCCTGGCTC